>DATCWZ010000763.1:0-5341 GCA_036566065.1 Streptomyces sp.
CGGCCGGAGGTTCGTCCGTCATCGCCAACTGGGTGCTCATCGGGATCCTGATCCGGATCAGCGACACCGCCCGCCGCCCCGCTCCGGCCCCAGCACCATCCCCGGACGCAGAAATGACCCAGGTGGTCCGACCGTGAACAAACCCCTGCGCCGGATCGCGCTCTTCTGCGGCATCCTCATCCTCGCGCTGCTGGTCCGCACCAACTACCTCCAGTACGTGCGTGCGGACGAGTTGAACACCCGGGACGAGAACCGCCGCGTCCAGATCGAGCGGTACGCCCATGAGCGCGGCAACATCATCGTCGACGGAGAACCGGTGACCGGTTCCGTCGAGACGAAGGGCAGCGACTTCAAGTACAAGCGGGTCTGGAAGAACGGCCCGATGTGGGCGCCCGTTACCGGCTACTCCTCGCAGGCTTTCGACGCCTCGCAACTGGAGAGCATCGAGGACGGCATCCTCACCGGCAACAGTGACCAGTTGTTCTTCGACCGCACACTGTCGATGTTCACCGGTGAGAAGAAGACCGGCGGGAACATTGTCACGACGCTCAACGCCGCGGCTCAGAAGGCCGCGTTCAAGGGCCTCGGCGACAACAAGGGCGCCGTCGCCGCGATCGACCCGCAGACCGGTGCCATCCTGGCCCTGGCCAGCACGCCCTCGTACGACCCCTCGGTCTTCGCCGGCAACTCGATGAAGGACTCCGAAGCACGGCAGAAGCTCCTGAACGACAAGGACAAGCCGATGCTCAACCGGGCCCTGCGGGAGACCTACCCGCCCGGCTCGACGTTCAAGATCGTCACCGCGTCCGCGGCGCTCGAGAACGGCCTCTACACCGACGTCGACGCCAAGACCGACTCTCCGCTGCCCTGGAAGCTCCCGCAGACATCGGGCCCGCTGCAGAACGAGGGCAACATCCCGTGCCTGAACGCCTCGCTCCGGGAAGCGCTCCGCTGGTCCTGCAACACCGTCTTCGGCAAGATCAGCGATGATCTGGGCAACGAGAAGATGATCGAGGAGGCCAACAAGTTCGGCTTCAACAAGGAGATCTTCACCCCGGTCCGCGCGGATGCGAGCGTCTACCCCAAGGACAACGCACCGCAGAACGCCATGGCGGGTATCGGCCAGGCTTCCAACCGCGCCACCCCGCTTCAGATGGCCATGGTCGCCGCGGCAGTCGCCAACGACGGCAAGCTCATGCAGCCGTACATGGTCGCCGAGCGGCAGGCACCCAACCTGGACGTCATCTACACGCACGAGAAGGAGCAGCTCAGCCAGCCGCTCTCGGCCGAGAACGCCCAGAAGGTGCAGCAGATTATGGAGACCGTGGTCAAGGAGGGCACGGGAACCAACGCCCAGATCCCCGGCGTCACCGTCGGTGGCAAGACGGGCACCGCCCAGCACGGCCTGAACAACAGTGAGAAGCCCTACGCCTGGTTCATCTCGTACGCCAAGACCGACAGCGGCTCCCCGGTCGCCGTCGCCGTGGTCGTCGAGGACGGCAAGGCCAACCGGGACGACATCTCCGGTGGCGGCTTGGCCGCCCCGATCGCCAAGGACGTGATGAAGGCGGTCCTCGACGGAAAGAGGTGATACCCGTCACACCGGCCGCCATACCAGCACATTGGGATACCGGTCGGATATCAGCTGACGGGTGGGGGCCGATCACGCGCGGTGTGCCCGGTAGCGTATGCGCGAACAGCGCACCGCCGGACCACACACGGGTGCGGTCGGGACTGACGGAGAGGGCTGGAACAGTATGGAAGAGCCGCGTCGCCTCGGCGGCCGGTACGAGCTGGGCTCGGTGCTCGGCCGTGGTGGCATGGCCGAGGTGTACCTCGCGCACGACACCCGGCTCGGCCGCACCGTCGCCGTGAAGACGCTGCGGGCCGATCTCGCCCGTGACCCGTCCTTCCAGGCCCGGTTCCGCCGTGAGGCCCAGTCGGCCGCCTCTCTCAATCACCCCGCGATCGTCGCCGTCTACGACACGGGCGAGGACTACGTCGACGGCGTCTCCATCCCGTACATCGTGATGGAGTACGTCGACGGCTCGACGCTCAGAGAGCTCCTGCACTCCGGGCGCAAGCTGCTGCCCGAGCGCACGCTCGAAATGACCGTCGGGATCCTCCAGGCGCTGGAGTACTCGCACCGCGCTCAGATCGTGCACCGCGACATCAAGCCGGCCAACGTCATGCTGACGCGCACCGGCCAGGTCAAGGTCATGGACTTCGGCATCGCCCGTGCGATGGGCGACTCGGGCATGACCATGACCCAGACGGCAGCCGTCATCGGCACCGCCCAGTACCTCTCACCCGAGCAGGCCAAGGGCGAGCAGGTCGACGCGCGCTCCGACCTGTACTCCACCGGCTGTCTGCTCTACGAGCTGCTGGCGGTCCGGCCGCCCTTCGTCGGGGACTCACCCGTCGCGGTCGCCTATCAGCATGTACGGGAAGAGCCTCAGCCGCCCAGCACCTTCGACCCCGAGATCACGCCCGAGATGGACGCGATCGTCCTGAAGGCCCTCACCAAGGACCCCGACTACCGCTACCAGTCCGCGGACGAGATGCGCGCGGACATCGAGGCGTGCCTGGACGGCCAGCCCGTCGCGGCATCGGCGGCCATGGGAGCGGTCGGCTACGGCGGGTACGACGGCTACAACAACGGGTACAACGGCTACAGCAGCGACCAGCCCACCACAGCCATGCGCCCGGCCGACCCGCAGACATCCATGATGCCGCCGGTCAACCCGGACGACGGCGGTTACGGCTACGACGAGCGCCCGGGGCGCCGGCGCCAGAAGAAGAACAACACGTCGACGATCCTGCTGGTCGTCGCCGGTGTCCTGGTGCTGATCGGCGCGGTCCTCATCGGCCGGGTGCTCTTCAGCTCCTCCGGCGGGGACAAGGGCCCGTTCGACGTACCGAACATGGTCGGTTCCACGGTCGCCGAGGCGCAGCAGTTCGCGGACAACTCCGGCGTCCTCCTGAAGGTCGGCGGGAAGGAACCCTGCGAGACGCAGCCGAAGGACAAGATCTGCAGCCAGTCCCCGACCACCGACCAGAAGATCGACAAGGGCGGGACGGTCACGGTCATCGTGTCGACCGGCGCGCCGAAGATCGAGGTCCCCGACGTCCTGGAGAAGTCCGAGGACAACGCCCGCAAGGCCCTGGAGGACAAGGGCTTCACCGTGAACGTGAAGACGGTCGAGTCCGACCAGACCCCGAACACGGTCGTCGAGCAGAGTCCCGACGGCGGCAGCAAGGCCGAGAAGGAGTCCGAGGTCACGATCACGGTGGCCAAGGAGGCCACCCTGGACTTGCCGGACGTCCGCACCCGTACATTCGAGGCGGCCGAATCCCAGCTGCGAGGGATCGGGTTCACCAATATCTCGCGTACCGATGTCGATTCGGACCAGCCGGCCAACGTGGTCGTCGACCAGACCCCCCAGCCCGGGAAGCAGGCCAAGGACGTCCAGATCGTCCTGAAGGTCTCCAAGGGCCCGGCGCAGCCCGAGCAGGTCACCATTCCCGGCGACATCGTCAACAAGAACTACCAGAACGTGAAGGGCCAGCTTGAGGGCATGGGCCTGGTCGTGGTGCTCGGCCCCAATTCGGTCGACAAGCCCAACGCCAAGGTGATAGCCAGCAACCCGCAGGCCAATACCCAGGTTCCCAAGGGCAGCACCGTCACCCTCTTCACCGTCGAGGGCGGCGGCGGGGACGGCGGCTTCTTCGGCGGACCGTCCGGTCTGATCAACTGATCCACGGCACAGCGCATAAAGAGTCGGGCCCCTTCGCCATCGATGGTGGTGAGGGGGCCCTTTTCTGTGGGGTGTCCCGGGTCAGCGCAGCTCCGCGGGTTTCGTACGGTCCTGGTCGACCTTCTCCGTACGCACCAGCTCGCCCCATACGATGTAGCGGTACCTCGACGTGTAGACGGGCGTGCACGTCGTCAGCGTGATGTAGCGGCCGGGCTTCTTCGCGCCCGACTCCTTGGGCACCGGCGCGATGACGTCCACATCGAACTTCGACGTCTGCGGGAGCTTTTTGAAGACCTTGTAGACGTACCAGGTGTCCCTGGTCTCGAAGACGATCGCGTCGCCCTTCCTCAGCTTGTCGATGTTGTGGAACTTGGCGCCGTGCCCGTCCCGGTGAGCGGCGAGCGTGAAGTTGCCCTGCTTGTCCCAGGGCAGGGCCGACTTCACCGGGTCCGTGTAGTAGCCGGCGATGCCGTCGTTGAGCTTCGCGGTGCTGGTGCCCTTCTTGACCAGGACCTCACCGTTCTTCATGGCGGGTACGTGCAGAAAGCCGATGCCGTCCTTGGTGTCCAGCGCACCGGGGCCGCCCGCCCAGTGCTCGCGCACGGTGCTGCCCTGCCTGTCGGCCTCCCGGTCGGCGAGAACATTGGTCCACCACAGCGAGTAGACGATGAACAGCCCCAGCACCAGGCCCACGGTGATCAGGAGTTCACCGAAGGCGCTGACGGCCGCCGCGACCGGATGGCGGGTCCTGGGACGCGCCGGGAGCGCCGACTCGCCGGCACGCTCGTCGTGTTCGGTCCTCGCTGCCACCGCACCCGCCCCTCGTGATGGTGTTCAGTCCACGAGCGCGTCAGGCTTCCCCTCGCTGCGCGGCCGTTCGTCGACCATCTTGCCCCAGACGATCAAGCGGTACGTACTCGTGAATTCCGGTGTGCACGTCGTCAGGGTGATGTATCTGCCCGGCTTGTCGAAGCCCGAACCCGGCGGCACGGGACGGATCACCGAGATGTTCGACGGCGAGGTCTGCGGGAGCACGCTGGTCATCTCGTACGTGTAATACGCGTCCTGCGTCTCGACCACGATCGGGTCACCGGGCCGCAGCTTGTTGATGTAGCGGAACGGCTCACCGTGGGTGTTGCGGTGGCCCGCCACGGCGAAGTTGCCCTGCTTCGCGGACGGCATCGCCGTCTTCAGCTTGCCCTCGCCGTAGTGGCCGACCATGCCGCGGTCGAGGACCTTCTCCTTGCTGATGCCCTCGGCGATCGGCGCCACCACGTCCAGCTTGGGAATGTGCATGATGGCGAAGCCCTTGCCGGGCTCGAACGCGCCGGGACTGCGCTCCCCGTGCGCCCAGTCGTCCTGGATCTGGTGGGTCTCCCGGCCGGCGATCTGGTCGGCACGGACGTTCGTCCACCAGAGCTGATAGGTGACGAACAGCAGCATGAGCACGCCGAGCGAGATGAACATCTCGCCGATGACCCGGCTGGCGACCACGGCCGGGCTGTCCTTTGCCGCGCGGGCGGCGCGCCGCGCCTCCACGCGCGACATGGGGACCGCGGGCCGCGACGCACCCGGCTCCACTC
>DATCWZ010000178.1:0-2072 GCA_036566065.1 Streptomyces sp.
TTCTCGAGGTCAGTCGATCACGCCGGCGAGCCGGGCCAGCGGGCGTAGTTCCGCACTCGTTGCCGGAGTCTCCCGGGCTACCAGCTCCCTGATGGTTTCCCGTACCAGCGACGAGACCTGCACCTCTTCGCGTGACTCCTGTTCAACTCGGCGCAACATCGTCACCGCCGCCACATCCTCACGCCGCTGGGTGTACGCACGCGCTAGCGCCACGTGGTGAGAGAACCGACGCTCCACACTCGGCGCCTGGTCGATCCGGACCTGCTCACCGACCCGCAACGCCGCACCGGCCTTACCCAGTTCGACCAGGGCGTTGGCCCGGTGCACCGCCACGTTCGTCGGCCCGAACACCGTGCGGAAATCATTCCGCTCACCAGTCACCGCAGCAGCACGTTCCGCCTCCTCCAGTGCCGCGTCAACCGTCCGCTCGTCGTCCACGAGGGACGCCGTCCACGAGGTGTGCAGATGCAGCGCACCCCACAGACTCACCCGATGCACAGGCGGGTCGGTCATCCACGGCCGCAGTTCATCGATCGCCTGCCGGGCGACCTCGCGCGCCTGGTCGACATGACCCTTGCCACCCAGCGTGGCGACCATGCACCACCCGGCCGCGGCGACCTGGTCGACGTCCCCGGTGTCCCTGGCCAGGGTGATTGCCCGATCTCCTGCGATCCACGCCAAGTCGTGCTCACCGACGCGCTTACACCAGCCGCGTACGAGCTGGTACAGCTTCGACGCCTCGGCCAGCGCCTGAGTGCGTTCCGGCCCGTCGACGACGGACAGCGCGGCGCGCACCGCGCTGATCAGCGCGGGTAGATCCTGACCTGTCTGGGCGAGCCGGAACGCGCCTGGACGCTGCCAGCGTGTCCATGCTGTCTCGATCCGGCTGGCCAGGTCGATCAGGTCTGGCGGCCGGTCGACCGCTGGCACGCTGTAGGCGGTCAGCGCGTCTCGAACCGCGGGCACGCCGGGATGGGTGCGGTGACCGTTGGGCATCAGCGGCAACGGCACCCCGGTCAGTTCGGCCAAGTCGCGGACGCGCAGCGCTTGGGCGATGTCGAGGAGCCGGACGAACTTCGTCACCGGCCGGACGCCCTGCTCGATCTTCCGTAGCAGGCTGACCGAGATGCCGGCCAGCCCGGCCAGTTCTTCCTGGGTCAACCCGCGCCGCGTTCGGAGCGCGCCGATGCGGGCGCCAATACCCATGTCGTCGACCATCGTGGTCGTCCTCCTCCGCCAAGGTGGACGTAACGCCTCCGGTCGGGCACGCCGGCCGGGGGCCGCGGTCCCCTGGCTGACGCTCCTCGGCGGAGGATGCGGACCACGGTACGCCTGTCACGCCGCATGACTGACACACGCTGTGTCAGTTCGGCGACCGCGCGTCGCCTTACCGTCCCTTCCATCACTCACCGCGAGGGAGCGGTGACGGAGGGATGATCATGACCTTGGAGTCCAGCTACGACGACGCCGTACGGCACGGCACGGTCACCGAACTGCCCGACACCGGGACGCCGCCGATCGCGTCGGCGGTCGCGCCACCACCGCTGATCCGCGACGAGCGGTACGCCGACGTGTTCGTCGGACGCTTCGAGGACAACGACCCGCCAGGATGCCCCCGGTGACCGCCGCCGGACTGCTGGCCATCATCGGCATCCTCGCCCTGATCGGCGCGCTGATCGGCTCCACCCTCGTCGGCGTCGCGTCCCGACCGCCACGGTCCGAACGCCACTCACCCCACACCCTGGGCGGCAGGCACCGGGCGGTGGCACGGTGACCCGGCCCAGCGTGCCACCCTTCCTCGTCCTGGACGTCGCCTGCGACTGCTGCCGCGGCGTCCTCACCGCGTACGACCAGGACGCGACCGACCTCCGCGGGCTGCCAGGCCACACCGCCCTGATGGCCAGCGGCATGCAGCCGACCGGCACCGAGCGCACGGAGTTCCTGGCCCGTGTCTCGGCGCTCGCCGACCGGGCCGGCTGGCGCGTCCAGGACGACCCGAAGCGGCCCGTGAAGGAGCCGCAGCACCGCCTCCCCGATGGGCGCATCTGGGACGACCTGAAGTGGCGCTGCCC
>DATCWZ010000770.1:0-2418 GCA_036566065.1 Streptomyces sp.
GCCGCGAACAGCGCGAGCACCGAGACGGCGGTGCCCAGCCAGGTCGCGCCCAGCCACTGCCCGCCGAAGTAGCCGAGGCTCACGCTGTAGCCCGCCCAGGCCACGCCCGCCAGCGCCGACCAGGGCAGGAACTCGCGCACCCGGCGGTTCGCCGCGCCCGCGCCCAGGGATACGACGGAACGCCCCGCCGGGGCGAAACGGGCGATGACGACGAGCGCGCCGCCGCCCCGGCTGAGCGCACTGCCCAGGCGTTCCTGCGCGGTGGTGAGCCTGCGTGAGCGGGCGATGGCCCGGTCGAGACGGTCACCGCCGCGCCGGGCGAGGCGGTACGCGGCGAGGTCGCCGAGCACCGAAGCCGTGGCCGCGCTCAGGACCAGCACCAGCAGCGACGGCACCTGCTGTACGGCGTCGCCCGGCGTGGCCCCGGCCGTGGCCGAACTCGCGGCGACGGTGGTCGTACCGGCGGCGGCAGCGGTGGCGGCCGTGATCACCAGAACGCCGCTGGGCAGCACGGGAAGGAAGACGTCCAGAAGTACGGAGAGGCCGACCACCGCGTAGATCCATGGGCTGCCGGTCAGCGCACCCATATCCTCCAGCACGTTCCATCCCCCGGTTCCGTATCGGCGTGGTCGGCGCCGCGATGGCCGCAGAGGAGCGGCACTGGCGGCGGGACCGGCTGTACAACATATCCCCGCTGTTCCTCCGGAGATCACGTGCTGCGGGCCCTATGTTGCGCGGGTCACACACGCGTGTGCCCGGCCCGCCCGCCGTCGCGGGGGACCGGGCACCGTGGCTGCGGAGGCTCCGGACAACAGGGGCGGTACGGAACGACGGGGGAGGGCGGGCCGGTTCCTGCGGGTCAGCAGTTGTTGAGGGCCGACTGGAGCGCGGTCTTCTCGGCCGCGTCGACGCTCAGGTCGTAGTAGTGCTTCACATGCACCCAGGCGCGTACGTAGGTGCAGAGGTAGGCCGTACGCGGGGGCAGCCATTCGGCCGGGTCCTGGTCGCCCTTGGACTGGTTGACGTTGTCCGTGACCGCGATGAGCTGCGGGCGCGTCAGGTCGTTCGCGAAGGACTGGCGCTCGGCCGTCGTCCAGCCGCTGGCGCCCGACCGCCACGCCTCGGCGAGGGGGACCATATGGTCGATGTCCAGATCGGAGGCGGCGGTCCAGGTCGCGCCGTCGTACTGCGAGTACCAACTGCCGCTGACCGCTGCGCAGCTGGAGTCCTGCTGGACGTTTGTGCCGTCGCGCTTCAGGACCACTTCGCGGGTGTTGCAGGTGCCCGACTGGGTGATCCAGTGCGGGAACTTGGAGCGGCTGTATCCGTCGGACGAGCCCTCGGGGCTGACGGTCAGTTGGCTGAGGTAGGTGCGGGCTGTCGACGCGCTGACCGGGGTCGGCATGGCGGCCTGGGCGGTCGGGGCGGTGAGGAGCCCGGTGGTGGCGGCAAGGGCGGCGGAGGTGGCGACGACGGCTATGCGACGCGCGTAGATACCTGGCATGCGAACTCCCTTGATGTGGGGGAACCGTGGGCGGTGACCTGTGAGGCCGGCCATCGATGCGGCGCAGGGTGCTGTGCAGTGGGCGCCTGGTAGCAGCTTGGCGACATGTGCACGTCACATCAAGGGGTATGACGGGCTGCTCTGATGTTCCGTCATGGGTGTGTTCGGACAACCGGCCTGATGGGGTGCCGGTGCGGTGGGCTAGCTGCGGTTGATGTGCAGGCGGATCGAGCCGTTGGCGGTGGCTTCCACCCGGATCTGGGTCAGGTCGTCCACATGCGCGTCCGGGTTCAGCGCCGCGGCGCGCGGACCGATGCCCACGATCCGCATTCCGGCTGCCCGGCCCGCCGTGATGCCCGCTTCCGAGTCCTCGAACACGATGCAGTCCGCCGGGGCGAAGCCCAACTCGGCCGCGCCCTTCAGGAAGCCCTCGGGGTCGGGCTTGCTGGCGCCGACCCGTTCGGCGGTGACGCGGGTCTCCGGCATGGGCAGGGCGGCGGCGCCCATCCGGGCCCGGGCCAGCGCCTCGTCGGCGGAGGTCACGAGTGCGTGCGGGAGGGAGGCGATCGCGGCCATGAACGCGGCGGCGCCGCCGACCGGAATCACGCCGTCCGTGTCGGCGGTCTCCTCGGCGAGCATGACCCGGTTCTCCGCGTAGTTCTGCTCCATCGGGCGGTCCGGGAGCAGCGCGGCCATCGTGGCGTACCCCTGGCGGCCGTGAACCACACGGAGTACGGCCTCGGGGTCGAGGCCCTGCCTCTGCGCCCAGCGCCGCCAGCAGCGCTCGACCACCGCGTCGGAGTTCACGAGGGTGCCGTCCATGTCCAGAAGGAGAGCGCGGGCTTCGAGAACAGTGGCCGACATCGGCAGGCTCCACAACGCGGGTATCGAGGGCGCGGGCAGGTAAGGACCCG
>DATCWZ010000807.1:0-2901 GCA_036566065.1 Streptomyces sp.
GTAGCCCATGGCCACTCATCGCGCACAAAGATGGTCACTCGGCGGACTCGTGTTCGTGCTCGCCGCCGCTCTCGCCACCGCCTTCCTCATCACCACATCCGGCCCCGGCACCTCCAAGGCCAACGCGGCCACCACGACCCAGACCTGGGCCGACGACTTCAACGGGGCGGCGGGCGCGGCGCCGGACTCGTCCAAGTGGACGCTGGAGACCGGCGGTTCGGGCAACGGCAACAACGAGCTGCAGTACTACACGAACAGCACGCAGAACGCCTCGCTCGACGGCAACGGCAACCTGGTGATCACCGCCCGGAAGAACAGCGACTCCGGCCTCAAGTGCTGGTACGGGACCTGCCAGTACACCTCCGCGCGGCTGAACACGGCCAAGACGTTCACCCAGGCGTACGGCCACTACGAGGCCCGTATCAAGATCCCGCGCGGCCAGGGCATGTGGCCCGCGTTCTGGATGCTCGGTGACAACATCGGCAGCGCCGGATGGCCCAACAGCGGCGAGATCGACATCATGGAGAACGTCGGCAACGAGCCCGGCACCGTCCATGGCACCATCCACGGACCCGGCTACTCCGGCGGAGCCGGCATCGGCGCCCCGTACAGCCTGCCCGGCGGAGGGGCGTTCGCCGACGGCTTCCACACCTACGCCGTCGACTGGAGCCCGAACTCGATCGTCTGGTCGGTGGACGGCCACACGTACCAGACCCGCACGCCCGCCGACGTACATGGCAACAAGTGGGTCTACGACCACCCGTTCTTCATCATCATGAACCTCGCCGTCGGCGGCAACTGGCCCGGCAGCCCGAACGCCTCCACCGCGTTCCCGCAGAGCATGACCATCGATTACGTCCGGGTCTCGACCTCCGGCTCCAACTCCGGGTCGAACGGGGGAAACGGTAACGGCGGCACGAGCCACACCGGTGCGATCAAGGGTATCGGCAGCATGTGCGTGGATGTCGCGGGCGCGTCCAGCGCCGACAGCACCCCCATTCAGTTGCACAACTGCAACGGCGTCGACGCCCAGAAGTGGACCCTGGGCAAGGACGGTACCGTCCGCGCGCTGGGCAAGTGCCTGGACGTACGGGGCGGTTCCCACGCGGACGGCGCGGTCGTCCAGCTCTACACCTGCAACGGCACCGACGCGCAGCGGTGGACCTACACCTCCGCCCGCGATCTGACCAACGTCGGCGCGAACAAGTGCCTCGACGCCAAGGACAACTCCTCGGCCGACGGAACGCGGCTGCAGATCTGGACCTGCGCCGGCACGGCCAACCAGAAGTGGTCCCTCGCCTGACCACCTGAAACCTCTCCCCCCTGACCGCCACCCCCCACCGGAGGACCCTCACATGACTGCCCGCCACCACCGCAACGTCACCCGCCGCAAGCTGCTCACCGCACTCGCCGGGGCAGCCGTGGCCACCCCCGCCATCGCCTTCATCGCCCCGCACGCCCTGGCCTCGGTCGGCTCGGACAACAACGCCAAGGCCGCCGGGGCGGCGGGCGGCGGGCTGCCGGTGACCATCGTCAACAACACCGGTTCCTTCGCCAACTCATCGGTGTTCGTCTACATCGTGGGCAACAAGGACGGCAAGCAGGTCCGCGTCACCCCGGAGGGGACGCTGGCCCCCATATCGCTGTCGGACAACAAGGCGGACGGCTTCACCGACTACGCGATCTCCCTGTCGGGCACCGAGACCAAGCTGTCGCTGCCGTACATGTCGGGCCGGATCTACGTGGCGCTGGGCTCCAAGCTCAAGTTCAAGGCCGTCACGGACGGAAACGGCAACGCGGCCCTCCAGTACCCGGCCGGCTGGGTGACCTCCGACCCCAGCTACAAGGTGCTGCACGACTGCGCGGAGTTCACGTACAACGCCGCCGGAATGTTCTGCAACACCACGATGGTCGACATGTTCAGCGTCCCCATGAGCATCGGCCTGACCGGCGCCAAGAATCAGACCACGGGCACGCTGCGCTCCGGCGGACGCGCACAGGCGTTCGCCGCCGTCAGGGCGGTCGAGGAGTTCGCCCACCTGGTCGTGGATGATCTGCGCATCATCGCCCCCGGTCACGGGCTGGACTCCGGGCTCTTCGGCAAGGACTACTTCGCCCCGTACATCGACCAGGTGTGGAGCACGTACACCGGCAAGGACCTGACCGTCAGGACCAACGCGGGCACCTTCACCGGCCGGGTACGCGGCGACAAGCTGACGTTCAACGGCCCGGCGGCCGTCTCCTTCAGCAGGCCGTCCACCCGCGACGTCCTGTACTGCGACGGCAACCTGGCCGCGCCCAACGACGGCACCACCGGTCCCGTCGCAGCCGTCCTGGGAGCCGGCTTCAACCGCTCCACGCTGATCAGCCACCCCGCGCAGCCCACGACGAACGCGGCGGACTTCTACCGGGCATCGCCGCTGACCAACCACTACTCCAAGGCCATCCACGCGGCGACCCAGGACGGCAAGGCGTACGGCTTCGCGTTCGACGACGTGGCCGACTTCGCCTCGTACATCCAGGACACCGCCCCGACAGGCTTCCGCCTAACCCTGTCGCCGTTCTGACCCGCACCTCACGGCCCACCGCCCCGACCCACCTGGCCCGGGCCGAACCGCGGACTGCTCGCCCAGTAGCCCCGGCACGGCCCGGCCCGGACGCTCAGAGCTTGGGCAGGGTGTTGATGTAGCGGGTTCCGGCGGCGGCGAAGCCGGACACCGCCTTCTCGGCGGCCTTCGCGGAGACGGCCTTGCCGGACTCGTAGTAGAGCCAGTCCACGCGCATGTCCCAGGTGCGTGGCGACGCCCCCTTGAAGGGGAGGTCGATGAACCAGGCGCTGACGTTGACGGTCATGGGCTCGCGCGGGAAGTAACGGCTGCCGCTGGTGAACAGCTCTTCGCC
>DATCWZ010000249.1:0-4446 GCA_036566065.1 Streptomyces sp.
CCCCGGCATCCTGTGGCTGCTGGTCTTCTTCGCGCTGCCGATGGTCTACCAGGCATCGACGTCCGTACAGACCGGCTCCCTGGAGAAGGGCTTCGAGGTCACCTGGCACGTCCAGACCTACTGGGACGCCCTGGCGGACTACTACCCGCAGTTCATCAGGTCCCTGCTGTACGCGGGAACCGCCACCCTGCTGTGCCTGCTGCTGGGCTACCCGCTCGCCTACCTCATCGCCTTCAAGGCGGGCCGCCTGCGCAACCTTCTGCTGGTGCTGGTCATCGCGCCGTTCTTCACCAGCTTCCTGATCCGCACGCTCGCCTGGAAGACGATCCTCGCGGACGACGGCGCACTGGTCGACCTGCTCAACACGCTGCACGTCCTGGACGTGACGAGCTGGCTCGGCTGGACCGAGTCCCACCGGGTGCTGGCCACCCCGATGGCCGTCGTCTGCGGACTCACGTACAACTTCCTGCCGTTCATGATCCTGCCGCTCTACACCTCGCTGGAGCGGATCGACGGCCGCCTCCACGAGGCGGCGGGCGATCTGTACGCCACCCCCGCCGCCACCTTCCGCAGGGTGACCTTCCCGCTGTCGATGCCGGGCGTCGTCTCCGGCACCCTGCTGACGTTCATTCCGGCGAGCGGCGACTACGTCAACGCGGAACTGCTCGGCTCCACCGATACGAAGATGGTCGGCAACGTCATCCAGACCCAGTTCCTGCGGGTCCTGGACTATCCGACGGCGGCGGCCCTCTCCTTCATCCTCATGGCCGTCGTCCTGCTGACGGTCACCGTCTACATCCGCCGCTCCGGGACGGAGGACCTGGTCTGATGGCCCTGCTGCGCCGGCTTCGCCGGAATCTCGTCGTCATCGCGGGACTCGCCACCCTCGCGTACATGATCCTGCCCAACATCGTCGTCATGGTGTTCTCGTTCAACAAGCCGAACGGCCGCTTCAACTACGCCTGGCAGCACTTCTCGCTGGACGCCTGGCGGGACCCGTGCGGCGCCGCCGACCTGTGCGGCTCGCTCTCGCTGTCCCTGCGGATCGCCGTCTGGGCGACGGTTGGCGCCACCGTGCTCGGTACGATGATCGCCTTCGCCCTGGTCCGCTACCGCTTCCGGGCACGCGGAGCCGTCAACGCGCTGATCTTCCTGCCGATGGCGATGCCCGAGGTGGTCATGGCCGCCTCGCTGCTCACCCTTTTCCTCAATATGGGCGCCGAACTGGGTTACTGGACCATTCTGATCGCGCACATCATGTTTTGCCTGAGTTTCGTGGTGATCGCGGTCAAGGCCCGGGTGATGTCAATGGACCCGCGGCTGGAGGAAGCCGCCCGCGACCTCTACGCCGGCCCCGTGCAGACCTTTGTCCGGGTCACCCTGCCGATAGCGGCGCCCGGAATCGCCGCGGGGGCGCTGCTCGCCTTCGCGCTCTCCTTCGACGATTTCATCATCACCAATTTCAACGCCGGTTCGACGGTGACCTTCCCCATGTACGTCTGGGGGTCGGCGCAGCGCGGCACACCCGTACAGATCAATGTCATCGGCACGGCCATGTTCATCATCGCCGTCGCGATGGTCCTCGTCGGCCGGCTCATCACCGCCCGGCGGAAGAACAGCGCACGGGCGTGAGCCCGCGAAGGAGTTGACAAGCCATGGCCCCGGCCGCCATGCGTACCGCCGCGTCCTCGCTCAGGGACGCGGAACCCGTCTCCTACTGGCTCGACGACCCCGCGAGGCCCGGCGCGCTGCCCGCGCTCACCGGCGACGAGCACTGCGACCTCCTGGTCATCGGCGGCGGCTACAGCGGACTGTGGACCGCGCTCCTCGCCAAGGAGCGCGACCCCGGCCGCGATGTCGTCCTGATCGAGGGGAAGGAAGCGGGCTGGGCCGCCTCCGGCCGCAACGGCGGATTCTGCGCCGCCTCCCTCACCCACGGCCTGGCCAACGGCCTGGAGCGCTGGCCGCGCGAGATCGGGAAGCTGGAGGAACTGGGCGCGGCGAACCTCGACGCCATCGAGGCTGCGGTCGCCCGCTACGCCATCGACTGCGACTTCGAGCGCACCGGCGAGATCGATGTCGCCACCGCCCCCTACCAGGTCGAAGAGCTGCGGACCTGGCACCGGGAGGCCGAGCGGCACGGCTTCACGGGGCTGCGTCTGCTGGACCGCGACGAGGTGCGCGGCGAAGTCGACTCGCCGACCTTCCTGGGCGGGCTCTGGGACCTGCGCGGCGTCGCCATGCTGCACCCCGCCAAGCTCGCCTGGGGTCTGAAGCGGGCCTGCGAAGGGCTCGGTGTGCGGATCTACGAACACACCCGGGGCCTGCGGCTCACCGCGACGGGCGCGGGCATGGCGGTCCGTACGCCGCACGGCCGCATCCTCGCCCGCCGCGTCGCCCTCGGCACGAACGTCTTCCCGTCGCTGGTCCGGCGGGTGCGCCCGTACACGGTCCCGGTCTACGACTACGCGCTGATGACCGAACCGCTCGGCGCGGACCTGCTCGCCTCAGTGGGCTGGCGCCACCGGCAGGGACTGGGGGACAGCGCGAACCGGTTCCACTATTTCCGCCTCACCGCGGACCACCGGATCCTGTGGGGCGGATACGACGCGATTTATCCGTACGGCGGCCGGATGAACTCCGCTCTCGACCAGCGGCCGGAGACCTTCTCCAGGCTCGCCGGGCATTTCTTCGAGTGTTTCCCACAGCTTTCCGGAATCCGCTTCAGCCATGCATGGGGCGGCGCGATCGATACGTGTTCGCGCTTCTCCGCCTTTTTCGGTACGGCCCACCGGGGGAAGGTCGCCTACGCGGCCGGATTCACCGGGCTGGGTGTCGGAGCAACCCGGTTCGGGGCGGAAGTGATGCTCGATCTGCTCTCCGACGGAAAGGCCCGGAACACGGAGCGGACGGCCCTGGAGATGGTCCGTTCCAAGCCCGTTCCCTTTCCGCCGGAGCCTTTCGCCTGGGCCGGGATCGCGCTCACCAAGAGGTCCTTGGCGAAGGCCGACAGAAACGCCGGCCGGCGCGACTTGTGGCTGCGGTCCCTGGACCGGATGGGGCTGGGCTTCGACAGTTGACCGTCGCATTGTGATCCATGTCACGTCCGACTGGTGCCCCGGACCCGTGTCATAGTCCGGGCCGGACGCGCTCTCTTCTGTGAACGCACCGGCGGACCCCCGCCGGTGCCCACGGACAGGGAGGCGGGGCATGACGGGCTCGGGGGAACAGGCCGCGGTCGAGTGGCTCGTATCGGTGGCGCCGGATCCGGAAGGCTGCCGGCGGGAATGGGAGCGTGATCCGCAGGGGGTCGCGCTGCTGCCCGCCGGCAGGCGCTGGGACGTACTGATCCTTCCCGGTGAACTCGGCCATCCGACGCTCGATGTGCTCACCGGCCTCATCGACAGGCCGGGGCCGGTGCTCAACGGTTTCGGTGACGAGCGCATGGGCTTCTTCGTACGCCCGGGGACGGCCGCTCGCTGGTTCGGCACGGGAGTACGGGGAGTGGGGCGCGGGACGTGGATCGTGGTGCCCCGTCCCGGCCGGGCCGTCGGCGCGATGCGCTGGCTGATCCCGCCGGACGGCTCGGGCACGCTCACCGACGCTGCCCTGCTGGAACTGGCCATGCACGAGGCCGCGGCCGCCCGCGGGGACCACCGTCGATGGGGCGGCGGGACGTCCTGAAC
Source organism: Streptomyces sp. (assembly GCA_036566065.1). Lineage (GTDB taxonomy): Bacteria > Actinomycetota > Actinomycetes > Streptomycetales > Streptomycetaceae > Streptomyces. Next base: position 3,687 of record DATCWZ010000249.1, read on the forward strand.
CGTCAGAGGTCTTGACAACAGGATTGGTCTGGACCATGTTGTGCGCGCCACACCCAATTCCCCCCAGCACGGAGGCTGTTGTGGAACGCACCGGACCCCCCACCCGATTCACCGGACTTCTGGCAGTTTTCTCCGCGGCGATGCTCGCCGCCGCCTCCCTGGTCGCCCTGGCACCGGCCGCCGGTGCGGCCGACGCCGACCTGGCCCGTAACGGCGGCTTCGAGGCGGGCCTCGACGGCTGGAACTGTACGGGCGGCAGCGGAGTGGCCGTCAGCACACCGGTGCACGGCGGCGCTTCGGCGCTGAAGGCCACCCCGGCCGGCAGCGACAACGCCCAGTGCTCGCAGACGGTGACGGTGAAGCCCGACTCCACGTACACGCTGAGCGCCTGGGTACAGGGGAGTTACGTCTACCTCGGGGCGTCGGGCACCGGCACCACCGATGTGTCCACCTGGACCCCGTCCGCGGGCACGTACCAGCAGCTCTCCACGACGTTCAGGACCGGCGCCGTCACCACATCGGTGACCGTCTACACCCACGGCTGGTACGGCATGCCCGCCTATTACGCCGACGATCTCACCCTCATCGGACCGGGCACCGGCCCCGTCGTCGTGCCCGACGCCCCGGCCGGGCTCAGGGCCGGGACCGTCACCGCCTCCTCCGTCGCCCTGTCCTGGAACGCGTCGTCCGGGGCCACCGGCTACAACGTCTACCGCGACGGTACGAAGGTCTCCGGCGTCAGCGGCACGTCGGCGACCGT
>DATCWZ010000323.1:0-2848 GCA_036566065.1 Streptomyces sp.
CAGGTCCCGCGGATCGATCGCGGGGCCTGCCACTCGGCCGTGGCCGGGGCGCGGCGTGCGCGGCGATCTCATCCGCGAGGATGAGGAACCGCTTCTGGCTCCCCGACTCGGGTGGGACGTACGAATGGGCCGCTCCGGGGACGCGTTCGCGCCGCAGGACTGATGAGGTACGAGGTGTGCACAACCGGACACCACGGATCGCCGAGGCCGAGCTCACCGACGAACTGGCCTCGGTGGTGAGCGGTGCGCGCAGGCGGGCATCCCGTGGCGGTGACCGTCACGTCGATACGGCTCATCTCCTGCACTCCCTGATCGAGTCCGACTTCCAGGTCCGCGAGGCGTTCGGCGACGGTGCGCGGCTGGCAAGGGTCCTCGGCTATCTCGTACAGCGCAGCATCGGATACGGGCTCGGCTGGCAGGGGACAGTGGAGGACTCGGGCGCGGTGCCGGCGTCCGGGGAGCCGGCCGAGGACGGCTGGTCGCCCTCGGCCGCCGCGGCCATGGAGGACGCCCGGAGCTGTGCCGCACAGCGCGGTGAGCCGCGCGTCGGCTGCCTCGACCTTCTCGCGGCGCTGGCCGCGGACCGTGAGTGCCGCGCGGTGGACGTGCTGGCACGGGCGGGTGTCGACGCGGGGTGGCTCGCGGACCGTACGGCCGACCGGATAGCCGGGTCGTCTCGACAGGTGTGACCTGGTTGACGCTGCTGACCTCGGACCTGTCATGATGGCCCGATGTACGCGTCTCAGGGGAGAAGCGCCGGCCTGGGACTGGCCCTGGCATCGGCTGTGGCATTCGGTGGTTCAGGGGTCGCGGCCAAGCCGCTGATCGAGGCGGGGCTCGACCCGCTGCATGTGGTGTGGCTCCGCGTGGCGGGCGCCGCTCTCGTCATGCTGCCGATCGCCTGGCGGCACCGGAACCTGGTGCGTGAACGCCCCGCTCTGCTGGCCGGTTTCGGGCTGCTCGCCGTGGCGGGCGTCCAGGCCTTCTACTTCGCCGCCCTCTCCCGTATCCCCGTCGGTGTCGCCCTCCTCGTGGAGTACCTGGCACCCGCCCTGGTCCTCGGCTGGGTGCGCTTCGTGCAGCGCAGGCCCGTGACCCGGGCCGCCGCGGTCGGTGTGGTCCTCGCCGTCGGCGGACTCGCCTGCGTCGTGGAGGTATGGACGGGCCTGAGCTTTGATGCCGTGGGGCTGCTCCTGGCGCTCGGTGCCGCCTGCTGCCAGGTCGGCTACTTCGTCCTGTCGGACCAGGGCAGTCAGGGCGCGGCGGACGGCACCGGCACGCGGGCCGAACCTCCGCATCCGATGGGCGTGATCGCGTACGGACTGCTGATCGGCGCGGCCGTACTCACCGTGGTCGCCCGGCCGTGGGGCATGGACTGGCAGGTCCTGGCGGGCCGCGCCGGAATGGACGGCAACGCGGTCCCCGCGTGGCTGCTGCTCCTGTGGATCGTGCTGCTGGCCACCGTGTTCGCCTATGTCACCGGTGTCGTGTCGGTGCGCCTGCTGTCCCCGCAGGTGGCGGGCGTTGTCGCGTGCCTGGAGGCGGTCATAGCGACCGTACTCGCCTGGGTGCTGCTCGGCGAGCATCTGTCCGCGCCCCAGTTGATCGGCGGTGCCGTGGTGCTGATCGGTGCGTTCATCGCGCAGTCCTCGGCGCCGAAACCGCCGTCGGGGCCCGTGGCGTCCGGGCCGGGCCCGGAAGCCGTCGCGGCGGACACCGAGGCGGCGTCCGGAGCCGGGGAGTTGTCCGCCCGCCGGGCCGCGCCGTAATGTGGCGGCCATGCGTCTGACCGTACTTCCGCCGCCTGCCGAATAGCGCGGGCGGCCACTCCTGACGAAGACCGGGCTCGGGCAGTTCCCGAGCGGCTCGTCGCTGCCCGCGCGCGGAGCCGAGCGACCACCACCCCGTCTTCCTCCGGAGTAGCCCCGTGTTCCATCCTGCCGCCGCAACACCCGTCGGGCGGAGCCTGCTGTACCTCGTCGTCGCCGGACTGGCCTGGGGAACGGCGGGCGCCGCCGCGTCCCTGGTCTTCCGGGCCAGCGACCTCGGCCCCCTCGCCCTGTCGTTCTGGCGGTGCGTGGGCGGCCTCCTGCTGCTGGCAGGGGCGCTCGCGCTCAGGCCCCGGCGCACCAAGGTCCCCGCGGAACCGCGCCGCCGCAGGCTGCTGCGCATCCTCGGGACAGGCATCGGCCTCACCCTGTTCCAGAGCGCCTACTTCGCGGCCGTCGACGCGACCGGCCTGGCGGTCGGCACCGTCGTCACCCTGGGCGCCGGGCCCGTCCTGATCGTCATCGGAGCCCGGCTGACGATGGGGGAGCGGTTGGGCCTCGGCCAACTGGCCGCCGTGACGGGCGCGCTGACCGGCCTCGTCGTCCTCGTACTCGGCGGAAAAGGGGCCGAAGTGCGGCCGCTCGGCGTGGCGCTGGCACTGCTGGCCGCTTCCGGATACGCGGCGATCACCCTGCTGACGCGGTGGCTCGGCCGCAACGGCGCGGGCGGTGACGCGCTCGCCACCAGCGCCTGGGCGTTCGGCATCGGCGCCATCGGACTGCTGCCGATGGCCGCGGCCGAGGGTCTCGTACCGCATACCGCCGAAGTCGCCCGGGTAATCTGGCTGCTGGTTTACGTGGCCGCCGTTCCGACGGCCCTCGCCTACGCGCTCTACTTCGCCGGTGCCGCGGTGGTCCGGTCCGCGACCGTCTCCGTGATCATGCTCCTGGAACCGGTGAGCGCCGCCGTCCTGGCCGTCACGCTTCTGCGAGAGCGGCTCACCGCGGCGACCGTGACCGGCACACTGCTGCTGCTCGCCGCGGTGGCGGGGCTCGCCGTCGCCGAGGCGCGCGGCGCG
>DATCWZ010000765.1:0-2173 GCA_036566065.1 Streptomyces sp.
GCTGGCAGCCGGTGCCGTTCACCACCGTACGGGCGGGGGCGGGGCACCAGGAGCCCGAGCCGCATCCGACGGGGGCGGTGTCGGGCTGGTCCGGCCGGGTCTGGCACCGCCTGGCGGCGGACCTGGCCGCCTGGCGGGGCATGGATGTGCTGATCCGCTGGCGGTACACCACGGACAGGTTGTACGTCGGCCGCGGTGCGTACGTGGACGACGTCCGGGTGGTTGACGGCGGCCGTACGGTCTTCGACGGGAACAGGCCCGGCGACGCGCGCCGCATCACGGCGACGGGGTGGACCGCCTCGCGGGACTGAACCGGGCCGCGGTGCTGGTTGGATGAGCACCATGAACGGAACTCAGTCCATAGAGACCCCCTGGGGCGTGTCGGTGTTCGGCGCGGCGAGCGTGGACGCCGCGCCGGACCTGGCGCGGCTCCGCATCGCCGTCGAACAGACGCCCGTCGTGCACATCAAGGACGTGGACTCGGACCGGATGCAGGGCTACCGCGGGCACGGTGGGGACGGCGACGCGGGCGGCGAGGGCGATCTGACGCCCGGCAAGGTGACCGTATCGGCCGGGGTCGTGCTCGGCCTCTCCCTGGTCAGCGGCTGACACCCGGCCGCAGGGCGAAGGCGGTGCCGGCCGACAAACCGTGCGGGTCACCGGCCCAGTGCCGCCATCGCGGCGTTGTGGCCGGGCACCCCGCTGACTCCGCCGCCGCGCACCGCGCCCGCCCCGCACAGCAGGACGTTGGCGTGCGCGGTCTCCACACCCCAGCGGCCGGTGGACCCTGTGGCGTGGGGGAAGGAGAGGGCCCGGTGGAAGATGTTGCCGCCGGGCAGCCGCAGATCGTGTTCCAGGTCGAGCGGTGTCTTCGCCTCGATGCACGGTTCGCCGTTCGCGTCGAGGGCGAGGCAGTCGGCGACCGGCTCCTCCAGATGGGCGTCCAGCTGGTCGAGTGTTGCCTTGAGCAGGGCGGCCCGTGCGGCCGCGTTGTCGGCGGCGAACAGCCGGGCCGGGGCGTGCAGGCCGAACAGGGTCAGCGTCTGACAGCCGCTCGCCGCGAGGTCCGGGGCAAGGATCGACGGGTCGGTCAGTGAGTGGCAGTAGATCTCGGACGGGGGAGCGGTCGGCAGCCGTCCGGCCGCCGCTTCGCGGTAGGCGTCGGCGAGCTGTCCGTACCCCTCGGCGATATGGAACGTCCCGGCGAACGCCGCGCGCGGGTCGACCGTGTGGTCGCGCAGTGCGGGCAGCCGGGTGAGCAGCATGTTCACCTTCAGTTGCGCGCCCTCGGCGGGGGCGGGGGGCTCGTCGCCGAGGAGTGCCGCGAGGGCCTGCGGGGAGGCGTTGACGAGGACGCGCCGGGCTGCGACGACGCGTTCCGCGTCCGGCGTACGGACGGTGACCTCGGCGTGTGTCCCGTCGGTCTCTATACGGGTCACCTCGTGCAGGACGCGGATCTCGGCGCCAGCCGCCCTCGCCGCCGCGGCGAGGGCGTCGGTGAGCGCCCCCATGCCGCCGACCGGGACGTCCCAGTCCCCCGTACCGCCACCGATCACGTGGTAGAGGAAGCAGCGGTTCTGGAGCAGGGACGGGTCGTGGGCATCCGCGAAGGTGCCGATGAGGGCGTCGGTCAGTACGACTCCGCGTACCAGATCGTCGGTGAAGTACTCCTCGACGGCGACACCGATGGGCTCCTCGAACAGCGCACGCCAGGCGTCCTTGTCATCGATCAGGGAGCGCAGCTCCTCACGGGAGGGCAGTGGCCCGGTGAGCGTCGGGAAGACCCGTCCGGCGACCTGGCGCATCATGCCGTAGAAGCGCTGCCACGCGTCGTACTCACGGTCCCCGCCGGTGAGTGCGGCGAAGGACTCCCGCGTGCCGTCGCCGCCGACGAGCAGTCCGGTGGCACGTCCGTCGCGGACGGTCGGGGTGTACGAGGAGAAGGTCCGCTTGCGTACGGCGAAGTCGAGGCCGAGATCGCGGACGATCTTCTGGGGGAGCAGGGAGACGAGGTAGGAGTAGCGGGAGACGCGTGCGTCGTACCCGTCGAAGGGCCGGGTCGACACGGCCGCTCCCCCGGTGGTCCCGAGGCGTTCCAGGACGAGGACGGACTGGCCGGCGCGGGCGAGATAGGCGGCGGCGACGAGGCCGTTGTGGCCGCCGCCCACGATCA
>DATCWZ010000847.1:0-3468 GCA_036566065.1 Streptomyces sp.
AAGACCTTGTTGCAGGCGATGCGGTCACCGAGCAGGATCCAGTCCCGGGTGACATGGGTGGCGCGGCGGGCCTTCTCCATCGGCTTGCGGAACATCGGCGACTGTTCGAGCGCCCCGTTCGCGCGCAGCCGGAGCACATTGCCGGTGGCGAAGTCGGAACCGGACGCCGCCAGTTCATCGAGCATGCGTGCGTACGCACCGGGCGGAACGACATCGTCACTGTCGACGAACGTCAGGAACCGCGCCTGCGGATGCGCCTCTCGTACCCCAGCGTTGCGCGCGGCGCCCAGACCCGCGTTGTCCTGCCGGATCAGCCGGAAGCGCGGGTCCTTCGCCGCGAAGTCCGCCGCGATGGCGGCACTTGAGTCCGTGGAGCCGTCGTCCACCATGACGACCTCCAGGTCGGCCATGGTCTGTCCGGCCAGCGAGTGCAGGCAGGCGCCGAGGTACTCCTCGACGTTGTACAGCGGGACGACGACGGTGAGACGGGGTGCCATGCGGTGCGCACGATCCTTCCGTACGGACGGGGACAACGACATTCAGCAGAATCAGCCCCGCGCCGGGGAGGCACGGGGCTCGCGACATCCGGGGGCCGGGGCCGGTCTCAGGGCTTGACGGCGATCCGCCCCTCGTCCATGCGCAGCAGCAGCAACCGCTCGCCCGTCTTCTCCAGGAACTCGTCGACGGCCTGGCGCGAGCCCTGCCAGTACCCGTAGTCGTCGATCAGCAGCACTCCGCCGCTCACCAGCCGCGAGTAGAGGTGTTCCAGTTCGTGCCTGGTGGAGGCGTACCAGTCGGTGTCGAGACGCAGGATCGCGATCTGTTCCGGCGCCTGTTCCGGAACGGTGTCCTCCACCTTGCCCCGCACATAGTGGATGCGTTCCTTCGGATACGGCACGGTGTCGAAGCCGGACCGGACGTCCTCCAGCGAGGCGACCGCCCAGATCGGCCGGTCCTTGCCCTGGGCGTCGAGCAACTCCTGGGCGGGCCTGCCGTCGCGCCGCAGATCCTCGGCGGTGGGCGGGGTCATGCCCTCGTACGTATCGAACAGATACAGCTCGCGACCGGTCTCACCGACCGACAGCAGCGTCCTGGCGCATGCCTGCATCGAGCCGCCGCGCCACACTCCGCACTCGACGACGGCGCCCGGGATGTCGTGCTTGACGATGTGCCGGGTCGCCAGGACGAAGGCGTTGAGCCGCTCGGGAGAGGTCATCGAGTACGGCTTGACCGCCCTGATGATGTCCTTCGCCTCGTCGTCGTAGTCGGCGGGGAACTGCGGCCCAGCGGCCTTGGCCTTCGGCTTGGCCATCGGCTTGGCCGTAGCGGGAGCGACGGTACGGGGAGCGGGCACAGTCGCACGCCTGAGCTGATAGCCGGTGAGTTGCTGAAGGACGCCGTTGACGGCGTTGCGCCAAGCCATGCCCCCGGACAGTACGCGCGCTTTGCGGCGCATGTCATCTTTCGTCAACCTGCGGTTGATTTCTGCTCGTTGGCAGAAACGTCGATGGAGGCCGCTGCTTGCGCGGGAACGCCCCCGGTCCGGCCGCACCGCTCCCGCCCGGCCAGCGTCCCCGGCACCGGCACCCCGTCGACCCCGCCGACCCGGTTGGCCCACCACACGGCTGTCTCCCGTACGGCGAACATCGTCAGCCGCGGATAGCGCGCCGGCCGACGGAAGACGCCGACGGTGTCCCCCCAGTACGCGGCCTTCGTGTCGATGGCCCGGTAGTCGTGCCAGATGCCCTTGCTCGGCGGGAAGTCCGTGTACGCCTCGCGCAGTTCGAGCCGGGAGTGCGCGGCCAGGGCGCGGAGCCCGTCCGGGTAGTAGCGCCAGCAGTCCTGCGCGTCGTGGGCGTGTCCGCGCGAGGGCGCGGTGATGAAGGCATGGCCGCCCGGCTTCAGCACCCGGGCGATCTCCAGCATCGATACCCAGAAGAAGGGGATGTGCTCGAACGCCTGCCCGGAGATGACCACATCGGCGGTGCGGGACCCGACCGGGATGCGGTAGGGGCGGGTCATCACGGCGTCCACATTCGGCCCGTCGAGGACATCGACTCCGACGTAGTCGATGTCATGCCCGGCCAGCAGCGCCTTGTGCGTGCGGGTCTGCTTGCCGGAGATCCGGGAGCCGAGGTCCACGACGCGGAGCCTTCTGGACGTGGGCAGATATTCCCGGATGCAGAGTTCCATCTGCTCATAGGCGGACCGGTGCATGGACTTCTCCCAACGTTGGGGTGGACACGAACGGGTGCACAGCGGGTCCTCAGCGGGCGTCCAGGAACAGCCGGCGCACCACGCGTTCCGCCGCGTGCCCGTCGTCGTACGGACAGAACCGGGCCCGGAACGCCTTGCGCAGCAGCGCCGACTCCGCCGAGCGCCAGGCGTCCGTGCGCAGCGTCTCCGTCAGCTCCTGCTGTGTGGTGGCCACGGACCCCGGAGTGTCACCGGGGCGGCCGGAGAGCAGGTCGAAGTAGGTGCCGCGCGAGGCGCGGTAGGCCGCCCAGTCCGGGGCGTACACGATGACGGGGCGGTCCAGGCACGCGTAGTCGAACATCAGCGACGAATAGTCGGTGATCAGCGCTTCGGAGGCCAGGCAGAGTTCCTCGACCCGGGGATGCGCCGTGACGTCGATGATCCCTGCCCCGTCCTCGGCGGCGAGCCCCGCGGAGCGGCCGTAGAAGTAGTGCGCCCGGACCAGCAGCGTGTACCGCGGGCCGAGTTCGCGGGTGAGGCGCTCAAGGTCGAGGCGGGGGGCGAAGCCGTCACGGTAGTCGCGATGCGTCGGGGCGTACAGCAGGACGGTCCGGCCCGGGGCGATCCCGAGGTCCGCGCGGATCTGCCCGGTCCGCTCCGGGGTGGCGGTGAAGTAGATGTCGTTGCGCGGATAGCCGAGGTTCAGGTGCTCGTACGAGGACGGGTAGACCCGGTCCCAGATCTCGGTGGTGTGCGGATTGGCGGAGAGGCTGAAGTCCCACTGGTCGGCGTGGGCGAGGAGCGTGCCGAAGCCGCCCCGCCGGGTGAGGGCGCCGTAGCCGAGCTGGTCGAGCCCCATCGTCTTCAGCGGGGTGCCGTGATGGGTCTGGAGGTAGATCTGCCCGGGCCGTTTGGTGAAGCCGCCCGGGAAGCTGGAGTTGTTGACGAGGTAGGTGGCGGTGGCCATCGCCCGCCAGTAGGCGCGGGAGCCCTCGATGACGTACGGGATGTCGCGCGGCATCCGGTCGAGGTGGCGGGAGGAAACGACCCAGACGCCCCTGATGTGCGGGGCGAGTTCCCTGGCCTTCGCGTGGATGGCGGCAGGGTTGCAGGCGACGCCCCGGTTCCAGTACGCCCCGTACACCGCCAGGCCGGGATCGAGCGGACGGTGCAGATCGGCCCGGTAGAGGGCCCGCATCACCCGGGCGCGCAGCGACCTCTTGCCCCGGCGCGCCAGCGCGTGCGCCCGGGTGCGCCCGGCGCGGGTGGCCT
>DATCWZ010000853.1:0-8885 GCA_036566065.1 Streptomyces sp.
GCTTCCCCCTGCTCACCGACATCCCGGTGCTGCTCGCCCTCGGGCATGTCGGCGCGCGGGTCCACGGCCACTGAGACCACCGCACCCCGGGTAACAACGCCCGTCATCCCATGGAACACGGAGAGAGAGACATGCTGCGAAAACTCGCCGCCCTGCCCAGCGGGAGGGTCGGCAAGTGGGTCGTCATCGCGCTGTGGGCCGTCCTACTGGTCCCGGCGCTGATGCTGGCAGGACAACTCGGTGACGCCGAGCAGAACGACAACTCGGCCTGGCTGCCCGCCAACGCGGAGTCCACCGCGGTCGTCGAGCGCGCACAGAAACTGATGCCGTCGGATTCCGTACCCGCCATCGTGATCTACAACAGGGACGCCGGGATCACCGACGCCGACACGGCCAAGGCGCAGGCGGACGCCGAGGCGTTCAAGGGCATCGAGAACGTGGTCGGCCAGCCGCTCTCGGCCACGTCCGAGGACGGCAAAGCCATCCAGACCATCGTCCAGGTCCACAAGGACAAGACCGGCTGGGACGGGCTCGGCAAGGTCGTCGACGAGATGACCGTGATCGGCACGAAGGGCGGGGACGGTCTCGGCTTCCATGTCGCGGGACCGGCCGGCTACGCCGCCGACTCGATCAAGGCGTTCGGCGGGGGCGGTGCCCTGACCACGATCACCGCGCTGGTCGTCATCGCGATCCTGCTGGTCACCTACCGCAGCCCGCTGCTGCCGCTACTGCCGCTGATCACCGTCGGTGTCGCGCTGACGGTGGCGGAGGCGCTGATCTACCTGCTGGCCGACAACGCGGGCCTCGTCGTCAACAAACAGACCAGCTTCATCCTGGTTGTACTGATCTTCGGCGCCGCCACCGACTACGCGCTGCTGCTGATCTCCCGCTACCGGGAGGAACTGGCGCGCCATGAGGACCGGCACGAGGCGATGGCGGAGGCCCTGTACCGTGCGGGCCCGGCCATCGTCGCCAGCGCGGCGACCGTCGCGGTCAGCCTGATGCTGCTGACCCTCGCCGCCCTCAACTCGACCAAGGGCATGGGCCCGGCCTGTGCCATCGGCGTCCTGGTCGGCCTGCTCGCCATGACGACGCTGATGCCCGCCCTGCTGGTCGCCTGCGGCCGGTGGATCTTCTGGCCGGCCAAGCCGGTGTACGGCGTTCGGGCCGAGCAGAAGGAGAGCGTCTGGAGCCGGGTCGGCAACGCCGTCTCCGGCCGCCCGCGGCTGGTGTGGGCGGGCACCGTGCTGGTGCTCGCGGCGATGGCGCTCGGCACACTCGGGCTCGACGCCTCGGGCCTGTCCAACAAGGACCAGTTCACCAACACCCCGCAGATGGTGGTCGGCGAGAACATCCGCGCCGAGCACTTCCCGGCCGGATCGGGCGACCCCGTCTACGTCGTGGCCAAGGCCGAGACCGCCGAACAGGTCAGAACGGCGCTGGCCGGTGTGTCCGGGCTGGGCAGCGTCGCCGAGCCGGTGGTCAAGGGCGGCGAGGCGGTGCTGCTCGCGCAGTTGACCGACGAGCCCAGCAGCGATGCGGCGCGGCACACCGTCGAACGGGTCAGGACCGCCGTCCACCGGATCAAGGGCGCGGACGCGGAGGTCGGCGGCAGCACCGCGGTCATGGCCGATACGGAGAACGCGGCGGCCCGCGACTCCAAGGTGATCATCCCCATCGTGCTGCTCGTGGTGCTGCTCGTTCTGGCGGCGCTCCTGCGCGCGGTGGTCGCGCCGCTGCTCCTGATGGCGACGGTCCTGCTGTCGTTCGGCGCGGCACTCGGCGTGAGCAGTCTGGTGTTCGAGCATGTCTTCGACCTGGCCGGAGCCGACTCGTCGTTCCCGCTGCTGGCGTTCGTGTTCCTGGTCGCACTGGGCATCGACTACAACATCTTCCTGGTCACCCGCGTCCGCGAGGACGCGCAGCTTCACGGCACCAAGCGCGCCGCGCTGACCGGCCTGGCGTCCACCGGCGGTGTGATCACCTCGGCGGGAGTGGTGCTGGCGGGCACCTTCGCGGCGATGGCCTCGCTGCCGATGGTCTTCGCGCTGGAGATCGGCTTCGCGGTCGCGTTCGGCGTGCTGCTCGACACCCTCGTGGTGCGCTCGGTGCTGGTCACCGCGCTCACCCTGGACGTGGGCCGCTGGATGTGGTGGCCCAGCAAGCTGTTCCTGCGCCGCGACGACACCCTGACGTCGGTCGGCGAACCCGATCAGGTGCCCGCGTACAGCGGCGGGTGAACCACCGTTCCTGGTGACTGAGCAGGGGTGAGTCTGTTCAGCCGCACGCCCCGAACGGTCTTGGGCGCACTGGTCCCCGGCGTACTCGACCCCGGGGCAGCGACACGGATCCTGTCCGTGGTCCGATCCCGGGAGGCCGGTTCCCTCACGACCTGGCCATGTGGGTACGGCCAGAGGGCGGCGGGGAGGCCCCGAACCATCTCGCTGGTGGAACGGGGCCCCGCACGCTGACGCCGCACCCGGTGTCCCAGGTCGCGTGATCACGTTACTCCGGCCGGCCCAAGGCGCCGCAAGCACACAGGCCGACCATCACCCCATCGAGCTAAAACGACCTCATGCACGTTCTCCAGCAAGCAGTTGCCAACCCCCGCCACGGGTCCCCGGCGCCGCCCACGCGGCGCCGGGCCCGGCCCGGTGGCAGAGGCAACCGCACGCGCAGTCCGGGGCATGTCCGGACACACACTTTCGAGGCAGGCCCTATGAGTGCAGAGACGATGGACAGGGGAATCCGCCGCAGCACCATGACCGCGGGGGGCAGGGAAGGCGCAGGCGCGCAGCGCATAGCGGAACTGGAGCGTGATGTACGGGAGTTGAAGCGTGCCAACGAGACGCTCAAGCAGTACGTGAGCAGGGTGCTGGACCTCGACACCGCCACCCCCCGGCGCTGGGAACCGGACACCGCGGGACACGGCCGCCCCGACCACGAGGAGGCGGGTGCGCCGCGCCCCGGAACCGCGCCGGGCGGCGCCGCGGTGGCGTTCCGGGTGCTCGGCCCGGTCGAGGCCGCGGTCGGCGGCCGGTGGGTGGACCTGGGGGCGCCCAAACAGCGTGCGGCGCTGGTCCTGCTGGTGAGCCAGGTCGGCCGGCCGGTCTCCGTCGACGTACTGGTGGAGGCACTGTGGGACGGCAGGCCCCCGCAGTCGGCGATCACCTCACTGCACGCCTACATCGCCAATCTGCGGCGCGCCCTCGAACCGCACCGCGCGCCGCGCACCCCGGCGACCGTGCTGTGCACCCGCGGGCGGGGCTATCTGCTCAACAGCCGGGCCGTGGAGGTCGACGCGCACCGCTTCTGGGAGAGCGCCACCGCCGGATGGCAGGCCCTGGACCGCGGGGATCCGAAGCGGGCCCTGTACGCGTTCGAGTCCGGCCTCGCCCTGTGGCGCGGGGAGGCGTACGCGGAGGTGGCCCGGGCCCCGCATGTCGCGCCGGAGGCCGTACGGCTGGAGGAGCTGCGGCTCTCGGTCGTCGAGGGGCGCTGCGCCACCCTGATCGCGGTCGGCAACCACGAGATGGCGGTGCCCGAACTGGTGGCCTTCACCCGGGCCCATCCGCTGCGGGAGTACGGCTGCGAACTGCTGAGCCTCGCGCTGTACCGGGCGGGCCGGCAGGCCGACGCGCTGTCAGTGCTGCGCGCGCACCAGAAGAAGATGGTGGATGACCTGGGCATCTCGCCCAGCCCCGCGCTGCAGCATCTGGAGCTGGAGATCCTGCGCCAGGCACCGGAGCTGGAGCGCTCCTGACACCCGCCCGCAGCGGGTTTCCGGCACGGCGGTCCGGGAAGAGCGGGCCGCCGCATCGGGCCGGTGGGGCCGGAGTCAGCGGGCGAGTACGAGGGTGGTGGGGGACGGGGTGTCCAGGAAGCGGATGTCCTCGAACCCGGCGGCTGTGAGCCACGCCCGGTAGTCGGCGCGCCGCCAGGTGGAACCGTACCGGCTCTTGAGGAGCATCTCCCCGGCGAACGTCAGGGCGAAGGGCGGCCCGCTGCGGTCGTCGTCGGTGATGTAGTCGGAGATGACGAGTGTGCCGCCGGGCCGCAGCGCGCCGCGGATCCGGGTGAAGACCGCCCGGTTGTCGTCGGGACCCTCTTGATGGGCGATGTTGGAGTACATGACGATGTCGTGCAGGTCCTCGCCGAAGTCGACGCGGTGGAAGTCGCCGTCGATGTGATCGACCCGGTCGCCCACGCCCTGTTCGGCGAGCAGCCGCCGGGCGATCGCGTTGATCGGCGCCCAGTCGATCTGGGTGGCGCGGGCGTCGGGGTTGAGCCCGAGCCAGACGGCCGAGCAGATCCCCGAACCGCCGCCGATGTCGAGGATCGACACCTTCCCCGCCCCGGCCAGCCCGAGCGCCTCGGCGGCGATGTGCGCCACGGGCACGGACTGCGCGGCGATGGCCTGGACGAGGCCCTCCCAGTGCGGGTTGTCGGCGACCTCCACCACCGCGTCCGTCAGCGGCCCGCCGGCGCGTACGGCATCGGGCAGCGCGGCCAGCGAGCCGAGATGGCCCATCTTGAGCCGGGCGAACCCGGCCAGTGACGCGGGCCGGCCCTCCACGAGGAACGCGGCCGCCTCCGGGGTGTTGCGGTAGCGGCCCCGCTCCACCTCGACCAGGCCGAGCGCGACCAGGCCGTCCAGCAGCGCCTGCGCGCCGCGCGGCGCGATCCCGGCCCGTTCGGCCAGCGCCGACGGGGTGTCGGCGCCGCCCTCCAGATGCGTGAACACGGCGTACGTCGCCGCCGTCCCCAGCATCCCGGTGGCCCAGTAGCCGTTGATCATCCGCATGATCCGGTCGGACGTGGGCCCGTCCTGCGTACCGGCTTCGGTCTCGCTCATGCGGTCCTCCCCGCGTACGGGCGCGGCGCGGCCTCGGCGGCAGGACGCTCCCCGTGCCGGTGGGCCGTGCCGTCGACCCAGGTGCCCAGGGCCATCTCGGCGGTGATGCCGGGGCCGAAACCGGCGATCATGCCGGTGGCGCCGGTGGGCAGCGGCCCCTCGTCGAACCGTCTTCGCAGGGCGTCGAACACCACCGCGCTGGCGATGTTCCCGTAGTCCTTCAGCGTCCCCCAACTGTGCCGGAAGACCGTGCGCTCGACCCCGAGGTACGTGGCGAGGTCGTCCAGGATCCGGGGGCCGCCGGCGTGGATGATGTAGAAGTCGAGGGCGGCCGCGTCCCAGCCGTGGCCCGCGGCGAGTTCACGCAGCACCGGGGCGAGCGGCCGCATGGTGCCCGGCACCCGGCGGTCGAGCTGGAAGTGGAACCCGGTGTCGCGCACGGCGTACGAGATCCAGTCCTCGGTGTTCGGAATGAGGTACGAGGCGTTGCGCCGCAGGTGGACCCCCGTGACACCGGGGCCGCCGCTGCCGCGTACCACGGCCGCCGCCACCGCGTCGCCGAACAGCCCGTCGGACAGCAGCGAGCCGATGTCGTCGGCGTCGGGCTGGTAGCACAGCGAGCACAGCTCGCAGGAGACGATCAGTACGTTGCTGTCGGGGTGGGCCGCGCAGAAGTCATGCGCGCGGTTGATGGCCGCCCCGCCCGCGGCGCAGCCCAACTGGGCGATGGGCAGTTGCCGGGTGTCGTAACGGAACCCCATGGTGTTGATAAGCCAGGCGGTGAGCGAGGGCATCATGAAGCCGGTGCAGGACACATAGATGATCGCGTCGATGTCCTCGGCGTTCAGCAGCGCGTTCGCCAGGGCCTCCTCGATGGCCTCGGGGCAGCGCTTCTTCGACTCGGTCTCGTAGATACGGTTGCGCTCCTCGAAGCCCGGGTGGTCCAGGGCCTTCTCGACCGGCTGCACCAAGTGCCTCTTGTGCACCCCGGTGTTCTCTATCAGACGCAGAGCGAGCGGAAGCTGAGGCTTTCCCGCATGGGCCTTTCTGGCGAAATCCAGGGTCTTTTCCATGGTGATGACGTATTCCGGTACGCGCACCGCGGGTTTGCACAGGATGGGCATATCAGGCATCTGCCTCTCAGGAATCGAAGCGTTCAGTTCGGGCGCAGGTTGTTCCTCAGTTCGGCGCGCAGTACGTCCACGACGCGTTCGGCCTGGTCCGGGCGGAGCTCGGCGTGCATGGGGATGGCCAGGTTGCGCCGGAAGAGGTCCGCCGAGACCGGGCAGCGCCGCGCCGCTTCGTACACCGGCTGCAGATGGCTCGCCCAGGTGCCGTGCCCGCAGCCGATGCCCCGTGCGCGCAGCGCGGCGGCGAGGCCGGAGCGGTCCACGCGCGGGTCGAGGGTCACCAGATACGACTGCCAGGCGTGGGTGCGGTCCGCGGGCACGTACGGCACGGTGAGCAGCTCCTCGTCGGCGAGGAGCTGCGCGTACGAGGCCGCGACCGCGCGCCTGCGCTCCAGCAGCTCGTCGATCCGCTCCAACTGCACCTGGAGGATCGCGGCGGCGATGTCGGAGAGCTTGTAGTTGTAGCCGATCTCGGTGAACGTGGGGATCGGCAGGCCGACCACCTTCGCCTGCTCGAAGATGCTCCCGATGCCGAACGACGACCGCAGCCGTGCGTCCGCCCCGATGACCGGGTCGACGGCCAGCAGCGCGCCGCCCTCACCGCTGCTGGCGCCCTTGCGGCCGTGGAAGGAGAGGCAGGCCACCGGTGCCAGCGCGCCTGCCGGGCGGCCCTGGTAGGTGGCGCCGACCGCGCAGGCCGCGTCCTCGACGACGAACAGGCCGTGACGGTCGGCGACCGCCATCAGCTCGGTGTAGTCGGCGGGCAGCCCGACCGTGTCCACCGCGATCACGCCCACCGTGCGCGGGCCGATCAGATCCGCCACCGCCTGCGGATCGACGGTGCCGGTGTCGCGGCGCACGTCCGCGAAGACGGGGGTCGCGCCGACGTAGCGCACCGCGTGGGCCGGGGCGGGGAAGGTGTAGTCGGCGACGATCACTTCGTCGCCGCGCTCGACGCCGAGCGCCAGCATGCTCAGGTGGAGCGCCGCGGCACAACTGCTCAGCGTGACCGCGTCACCGACGCCGTAACGCTGCTTCAGTTCGGCTTCGAGCGCCTTGCCCCTGGGCCCCTGGCCGGCCGGCCAGCCCGAGGCGAACACCTCGGCGACGGCGGCGAGTTCCCGTTCGCCCAGGCTGGCGTGCACGAGCGGAATGCTGTCCGTGGTCGTCACAGTCATCGGAGACCGCCCTTGTCCGGGGATGGCGGGGTGAAGCGGAGGGGGGTGATCTGCTGGACGTCGTAGCGCTCGCGCATCCGCTCCACGGCACCCGAGTCCACCGACGGGCCTGCGGCGAAGATCTCGACGATTTCCTCGAAGTAGCGCTCGTGGTCCGGCGATGGGGAGCTCTGGAAGAGCATGCGGGCCGGTGCGTCCGTGGGGTTACGGAAGGCATGCGGGCAGCCGGGCGGCACGAACATGCAGCTCCCGGTTACCGCGCGGGCGGCGCGGTCACCGGACGGGGACTCCCAGCCGTGCCAGGTGTCCGGGGTCCGCCCGGTCGGCTCGAACGCGAAGAGTTCCAGTTCCCCTTCCAGGACGTAGAAGAACTCCTGGGAACGGCTGTGGGTGTGCGCGCCGACGTCGAATCCCGGCGGCACGACCACCTCGAACACGGAGAAGGAGGAGCCGTCCGCGGCGGTGACCTTGAAGGTCACGTCCTGTGCTTTCGTGACGAGCTTCCGGCCGTGGCCGGGCGGGACGATCAGACCGCTCATATGGTCTCGCTCTCTCGTACGGAATTCGGGAGGGCGGCCGGCGGATACGGGTACCGCGTGCGCCCCGGACCGGCCGGTCCCGGGGTGAGGATGCCAGGGGCGACTTGGGGGCCAGTGGGTCCGCGATTGGTGCCCGCTTGCCGCCAAGCCGGGGCCAACTCGCCGCGTATTCCCCGGCAAGAGGCGGCCCCGAAGATGCGTGTCGGTCCCGTTCCGGCCGCTTCGAGGGGGAAACCATGCCGTCCGCGCCGCACCGAGTTCTGCTCGCCGGGCCACGGGGTGCCTGTGCCGGAGTGCACCGGGCCATCGAGACGGTGGAACGCGCGCTTGAGCTGTACGGGGCCCCCGTGTACGTACGCAAGCAGATCGTGCACAACGAGCATGTCGTACGGGAACTGGAGGGCAGGGGCGCCCGGTTCGTCGACTCGGAGGACGAGGTGCCGGCCGGGGCCGTCTGCGTGTTCTCCGCGCACGGTGTGTCCCCGCAGGTCCGCGACAACGCCCGGCGGGGCGGGCTCACCGTCATCGACGCGACATGCCCGCTGGTGGCCAAGGTCCACCAGGAGGCCGTCCGGTTCGCCCGGGACAAGGACACGCTGATCCTCATCGGGCACGTCGGCCACGAGGAGATCGAGGGCACGTACGGCGAGGCCCCGGAGCGCACCGTCGTCGTCGGCAGCGCGGAGGAGGCCCGGCGGCTCGACCTTCCGCCGGGCACGAGCGCCGCGTATCTCACCCAGACCACGCTGTCGGTGGACGACACGGCCGAGATCATCGCCGTCCTCCGCGAGCGGTTCCCGGGGCTGACCGGTCCGGCCGGTGCCGACATCTGTTACGCGAGCCAGAACCGGCAGAACGCGGTGAAGGCCATCGCGGGCCGCAGCGACCTGGTACTCGTCGTCGGCTCGGCCAACTCCAGCAACTCACTGCGGCTCGTGGAGGTCGCCCGGGCCTCGGGCACGGACGCCCGGCTCCTGCCCGATCCGGACCTGCTCGACCCCGGTTGGCTGGACGGCGTCCGCACGGTGGGGCTCACGGCTGGCGCGAGCGCGCCCGAGGCGCTGGTGGAACGGGCGCTGCGTCGGCTCGCGGAGCTCGGGTTCCGGGACGTCGAGACGGAGGTGACGGCCACGGAGAACGTGACGTTCAGGCTGCCGCCGGAGCTGGAAGAAGCGGAGGCGGC
>DATCWZ010000212.1:0-4908 GCA_036566065.1 Streptomyces sp.
GAGGACGGTTCGTACTATCTCTCGCTGACCATGCCCGCCGACTTCAGCGAGCGGATCGCGTCGAGTTCGGGCGACTCCCCCGAGACGGGCGCGCTGCGGGTCCGGACGAACGACGCCAACAACTACATCGTCGGGCAGATCTCCAAAACGGTCTTCGCCGAGGTCCGCAGCGCCGCGTCCACGAAGATGTCGCGCGGCTTCCTCGACCGGATCTTCATCAACTTCTCCGGTCTGCACGACGCCACGGCGAAGGCGGCCAAGGGCGCCGGGGACCTGGAGAGCGGCATCTCCACCGCTAAGAAGGGCTCCAAGGACCTCGCCGACGGCCTGAAGGACGCCAAAGCCGGCAGCGGCAAGCTGTCGCGCGGGGTCGTCACGCTCGACAAGGGCGCGGGCGACCTGGAGACCGGCTCCCGGCAGGTCGCGGACGGCACCCAGTCCCTCGCCGACAAGGTCAACAGGACGGCAGCCGACGTACGCCCGTTCCTCAAGGACAACGGCAAGGCGATCGGTGACACAGCCAGGCTGGTCGCCGACTCGTCGAAGACCGTACGCGACAACCTCGGCCTGCTGGTGAAGTCGGCGCCCACCGCGTCGGCCGCCGCGCACGCCGCCTCCGCCGACCTCGACGAGGTCTACCGCACCCGCTGCGAAGATGAACCGGCACCCGACCCCGATGTCTGCCCGCAGCTGAAGCGCGCCCGGACGGCGGCGGCCGACGCCGCCAAGGTCTCCGACGATGTGAACACCCTGGTCACCAGCCAGGACGGGGACCTGAAGAAGCTGCGAGGCCAGCTCGCCACCCTGGAGAAGCAGGCCGACTCCCTGGCGAAGCGCTCCCCTCACCTGGACACCGATCTGGAGTCCGCCGTGGCGAAGATCAACGCCCTCAACACCGGTGCCCACCAGGTCGCCGCGGGAGCCGACGCGCTGCACACGGGGCTGGGGACCGCCAGGACCGGGTCCGCGGGTCTGGACACCGGGCTCGGCAAGCTGAAGAACGGCGCCACGAGCCTGGACGGCGGGCTGTTCAGGCTCAGCGACGGGTCGGCCACGCTCGCCAAGAGCCTGGGCGACGGCGTCGGCAAGATCCCCGACTACGACAAGAAGGACCGCGACGCCCGTACGGATGTGATGGCCGACCCGGTCCGGCTGGCCTCCGCGTCCGCGCACAAGGCGCCCAACTACGGCACCGGCTTCGCTCCCTACTTCATCCCCCTGTCGCTCTGGGTCGGCGCGATGGTGGCGTACATGCTGTTCCAGCCGCTCAACCGGCGCGCGCTCGCCACCGGGGCCCCCGCGTGGCGCATCGCCTTCGCCGGCTGGCTGCCCGCCGCCGCGACCGGGCTGCTCCAGGTCGCCGCCCTGATGTCCGTCCTGCACTGGGGCCTCGGCCTGCGGATGGTGCACACGGCCGGGACCATCGGCTTCCTGGCGCTGGTGACCTGCTGCTTCGCCGCGATCGTGCAGTGGCTGAACGCCCGGTTCGGCGCGGCGGGGCGCATCCTCGTACTGGCCCTGCTGATGCTCCAGTTGACCTCGGCCGGAGGGACGTACCCCGTCGAGACCAGTCCGGGCTTCTTCGGCGCGGTCCATCCGTACCTGCCGATGACCTACGTCGTGGACGGGCTGCGCAGACTGATCACGGGCGGCGGCCTCGGCCCCGTCTGGCAGGGCTGCGCGGTGCTGCTGGTCTTCACCGCGGGGGCGCTGGCGCTGTCGGCCGTCTCCGCGCGCCGCAAGCAGGTGTGGACGCCGGCGGCGCTGCATCCGGAGCTCAGTCTGTGAGCGCTCCGGGACCTGTGAGAATCGGGCCCATGGAAAGCAGTAGCACCACGCGGCGTCAGGCCACCCGGCAGAAGCTCTACGAGGCGGCGGTGAAACTCATCGCGGAGAAGGGGTTCTCCGCGACCACGGTGGACGAGATCGCGGAGCGCGCGGGGGTCGCGAAGGGCACGGTCTACTACAACTTCAAGAGCAAGACGGAACTGTTCGAGGAACTGCTGCGGCACGGTGTCGGGCTGCTCACGGCATCGCTGCGGTCGGCCGCCGCCGAGACCGACGCGAGCGGCGGGACCAAGGTGGAGGCGCTGGACGCGATGATCAGGGCCGGTCTGGTCTTCATCGACCGCTATCCGGCCTTCACCCAGTTGTACGTCGCCGAACTCTGGCGCACCAACCGTGCCTGGCAGGGGACCCTGCTGGTGGTCCGTCAGGAGGCGGTCGCCGTGGTCGAGGGCGTCCTCAGGGAGGGGGTCTCCGGCGGTGAGCTCAGCGAGGAGATCGACATCCAGCTCACGGCGGCGGCGCTGGTCGGCATGGTGCTGGTGGCGGCCCTGGACTGGCAGGCGTTCCAGCCCGAGCGGTCGATAGACGATGTGCACTCGGCGCTGTCCCTGCTGCTGCACGGGCGGGTCAGCGGACGCTGACACTGGCACTGGTACTGGTACTGGCACTGGCACTGGCACTGGCACTGGCCGCACGAGAACGCCGGTCCGGCGCTGTTCGATCCCCCTCGAACCGCGCCGGACCGGCGTTCCGTCGTACACCCCCGTTGCGTCGGGGTGCCGCGCGGTTCCGCCGCCCCGTGCCGGCGGTTCCCGCGCCGCGCCCCTCCGTGCTTCTCATCCTGCCGTCCCCGCAGGTCACGGCCCATCCGTACCGCTACTCATCTCCGCTCCTGAGTACCGGTACTCAGGGCTGGTGCGCGCCCCGGGTGGCGACCTCGCGGACAGGCGTGTCAGTGGCACCGTTTAAGGTCGCTGACATGGCACATATCGCGGTAATCGGCGCAGGTACGGGCGCCATGGCGGCGGCCGCCCGGCTCGCCGTGGCAGGCCACCGGGTGACGGTGTACGAGCGGTCGCGGACCTACGGCGGCTCGGTCGGCAGGTACAGCCATGAGGGCTTCACCTTCGATACGGGCCCCGCCCTGCTGCATCTGCCCGCCGTCTACCGCGACCTGTTCGTGAAGACGGGCAAGGAGCCCCTGGAGCAGCGGGTCACGCTGACCCAGGTCGATCCGGCGAGCCGTCATCTCTTCGCGGACGGCACGGCGGTGTCCCTGCCCAACGCCTCGCGGGCCGGGGTGGTCGCCGCGCTCGACGGGGCGCTCGGCGGAGGTGCGGGGTCCCGCTGGGGTGCGTTCCTCGACAGGGCGGGGACCGCCTGGGACCGGTCGCGCCGGCCCCTGCTGGAGGAGCCGCTGCGCGCGGACTCGCAGGTGCTGGGCCGCGATCCGTATCCGTCGCTGCGTGTCCGCAGGCTGCTGCGGCCCGCCCGGTTGGCAAGCACCCTGGCCGAGATCGGCGCGTGGGAGCTGGCCGACCCGCGGCTGGCGGCCCTGCTCGACGGGTATGCCCTGGCGTACGGCCTGGATCCGCGCCGGGCACCGGCCGCCGCGGCGCTGTTGCCGTACATGGAGGAGACATTCGGCTGCTGGTACGTGGCCGGGGGGATACGGGCGCTCGCGGACGCGGTGTACGAGCGGTGCGTGGCCCGCCGGGTGACCTTCGCCTTCGGCGCCGAGGTCGTCCGGGTGCTGGAGAAGGACGGCCGGGCGTCCGGCGTCGAGTTCGCGGACGGGGAAACGGCGGAGGCCGATCATGTGGTGCTGGGCGCGCAGCCGCGCCCCGGGCTGATCCCTGTATCCGGGCCGGACTCCGGTGGCGGGGGCCGCGGCGTGGTGCCCGGGCGTTTCGTGGTGCTGCTGTCGCTGCGGGGGGCCCGCGAGGCGGACGCCGTGCACCGGACGGTGGTGCACGGGCCGGACGGGGCGGCGGAGCAGGAGGCCGTGTTCGGGGGCCGTACGGCGGAGCGGCCCACGGTGACGGTGCTGCGCCCCGACGACCCGACGACCCGGCCGGACGCGGCGCACGAAGCGGTGACGCTGATGGCGACGGTGGCGCCGCACGGTCTGGTCGACTGGACGGACCAGGCGCTGCGCGAGCGGTACGCGGACACGCTGATCGAGACGGCGTCCGCCGCCGTTCCCGGGCTGCGCGGGCGGATCCTCCATGCCGAGGTGCGAACCCCGGCGGAGACCGCGGCTGACACCGGTGCGGAGGGCGGCTCGGTGCCCGCACCGGCGCTCGCGGGCGCGGAGGGCGCGTATCTGCACCCCGCCAACCGGACCGGGATACCGGGTCTCTACCGGGCCGGCGGCTGGTCGCACCCGGGCGGCGGCCTGGCGCACGCCGGAATGTCGGGAGCGCTCGTAGCCGGACTCATAGTGGAGGGCAACGACTTCCGCGGCTCCCAGTGACGCCCGGGCTGATGGGCCGTCTGGGTCAGTAGCGGTATTGGCCGTTCTGGCCGGGGTCGTATCCCGTGCCGTACGGGGTCTGTTGTGCGGGCTGCTCCGGTGGTAGCGGCGGGTAGAGGTCGGCCTCGCGCTGTTGCGGGACCCAGACGCCGCCGGGCGGGGTCTCGGGCGCGTACTGCCCGGCGTAGGGGTCCGCGTACTGCTGCTGCCCGTCGCTGTAACCGCCGTCGAAGCCGTTGCCGTAGCTGTCGTACGTGCCGTACTGCGGGGTGCCCGTCGCGGCGGCCGTGCCCGTGCCGATGTACGGGTCGGAGTACGCCGCGTACTGCTGCTGGCCCGCGCCGTAGTCGTACTGCCCGGCGTAGCCGCCCTGGTCCTGGCCGTATGTGCCCTGGGCCGCGTAGGTGTCCTGCGTGGGCTGCGCGTATTCGGCGTACGGGTCGTAGGCGGCGGCGTACTGCGGCTGCGGTTCGGCCTGCTGCCCGCCACCGTTCCTCGCCGCCCGCTCCGCGTCCGTGTAGACGCCGTACTGCCCCGTCTCCTCCGGCATCGGCTGCGGCTCGTAGACGGCCTCCGGAGCGGCCTCCTGGTACTCCAGGCCGGAGACTTCGAGCCCCGGCTCCCGGCCGGCCGCCGCCGGGGCA
>DATCWZ010000410.1:0-7038 GCA_036566065.1 Streptomyces sp.
CGCGCCGCCGCCGGGCGCGGACGGCCGCCGCCGGACTCGCGCGCATCGTGGGCGCCCGGATCCGTACCCGGACGCCTGCCCCGGTCCTTTCCGCGCAGGAGCCGGTGCCTCAAACGGAGGAATACAGCCGATGAAGGACCGTTCAGGCGGCGGGCGCTGGACGTCGCCGCTGCGTGTGCGCCGGGGCCCGGGCTGGTTCGAGCAGGCACCGACATGGCGGGAGGCGAAGCCGTCCGTGATCTCGGAGGCCCTGGACCGGGCGTCCGCGAGGCCCTCGGGGAACTGGTTCGTCGTCGGCGCCTCCCGGGACATCGTCGGCGACCGCCCGTACGGCAGGACCGTAAGCGGCGTGGAGGTCGTGCTGTGGCGCACGAAGTCGGGCGGCCTACGGGCCGGGCCTGGCAGTTGCCCGCACCTCGGGGCTCCGTTGCGTGAGGGCAGGGTGGTGTGCGGAACACTGCTGTGCCACTGGCACGGACTGGCCCTTCAGGGCGGCCCGTTCGCCGGCTGGGAGCCGTTCCCCGCCCATGACGACGGGGTGCTGGTGTGGGTACGTCTCGACGAAGCCGGGGGCGAGACGCCGCTGGAACGGCCCGTGCTGGCCAGACGCCCCCCGGCCGCGTGCGCCGTGGACTCGGTGTTCACCACAGTGGGGTGCTGCGAACCGCAGGACGTGGTCGCGAACCGGCTCGACCCGTGGCACGGGTCCTGGTTCCACCCGTACTCGTTCACCGACCTGCGAGTCGTGGACACCCCCCGGGGCGACCACGACGACGCGTTCGCCATCAAGGTCTCCTTCCGGGTCGCCGGCCGCCTTGTGGTGCCCGTCCTCGCGGAGTTCACCGCGCCCGAGCCGCGCACGGTCGTCATGCACATCACGGAGGGCGAGGGGGCCGGCTCCGTCGTGGAGACCCATGCCACTCCCCTGACCCCCCGGGGGGACCGGAGCCCGCGGACCGCCGTGGTCGAGGCGGTCGTCGCGGCATCGGACCGGCGAGGCTTCGCACTGGCGCGCGCTGTCGCCCCGCTACTGCGCCCGCTTGTGCGACGGGCGGCCGGGCGACTGTGGCGTGACGACCTGGCCTACGCGGAGCGCCGCTGGTCGCTACGCAGTACGGGACGCTTCCCCGGCTGACTCCCTCGGCCGGCCGCCCGGGTCAGTCCCGTGCGGCCAGTGCGGCGAGGAACCGCAAGGCCCGGGAGCGGCCCGCACGCGGCACGGTCCAGAGCACCTGTCCGCGGACCCCCCAAGCGGCGAGCAGGGCGTTGGCCGCGAGAAAACCCGAAGTCGCCGCGCGTTCCATCAGGGCTACGGGAAGACCGGTGCGGACCATGTCGCCTGCCACCATCACCCGGGGGTGCGGCGTCCGTACGGACGGCCGACGGGCGTAGCCGCCGACCGGAAACATCGGACAGTCCCCCCGCCATTCGTGGCGGACGTCGATGATCCGGGCGTCCGCGGTCTCCGGGTACACCGCGTGGAGCTGGGTGACCAGCCGCTCCTGGACGTCCTTCGGCTCGGCTTTCCCGTCCACGGCGTAGGCGTGGAGTTCCACCACCGAGCCGTTTGTACGGCTTGCCCAGCACGCTGCTTCCCCTTCCCAGCGGTCGAGGACGCTGACATTGTCCAGGCCGTCGTAGCCGCTGGTGCCGAGGAAGCCGGGACGGTCAGGGCGGAGCGGCCGGTCGAGCCACAGGCGGGAGACCAGGAACGCCGGGGCGGTGCGCAGAGAGGCGATGTCCGCGCGCCACGCCTCGTCGCCCAGTCGGTCCGAAGCGCCGACGACACAGCGTAGACCTGCCGAGTCGAGAGCCAGGACGACGGACTGGTACCGATCGGTCGCCCGGTCGCTCTCCACGGTCAGGTCACCGTCTTCGGCCGGCCGGATGCTGTGGGCCGCTGTGCCGGTGCGCACATCCACGCCGAGCCGGTCCAGGTAGGCGCCCAACGGCTCCCACAGGGCTCGCGGGAACGGCTCGCGTGGTACGTCGAAGAGCAGGCCTTCGGCCGAGCCGAGGAAGTAGATGTGAAACATCAGCAGCATCTCGGCCGCGGACAGTTCGCACGGGTCGGCGAAGAAGCTGCGCGAGAAGACCTCGAACGCCAGGTGCTGGGCGGCCTCGGGGAACCGGACGCCGGCCAGGAAGTCCGCCGCGCTGACATCGTCGAACCGCTCGTACACCTCGGGCACCCGCACGTCGAACAGCGGCAGCGCCGAGCGCGGGTCCATCGCCGCCAGGTCGCGCCACCCGAAAGTGGGGCTGAGGGCGGCGAAGCCGAGCGCGCTCCAGGGCGGCGTCCGGGGTACGCGGGCGAAGCTGTCGGTCAGGCCGCCGCTGTGCCGCAGGGGGTAGTCCGGCAGGGGCGTGAGGGCCGAGAGCGCGGGATCCGTGCGACGCAGCAGGTTACGCAAGTTGTAGTACTGGCGGAAGAAAGCGTGAAAGCCGCGGCTCATGGTGGCCTCGGAACCGTCCGCGAGGCGGGTGCGCCATCCGCTCAGCCGGCCGCCCAGCGATGCCTCGCGCTCGTAGAGGGTCACACGGACGCCGCGTTCAGCGAGCGCCGTCGCGGCGGCGAGACCGGCGATGCCGCCGCCGATCACAGCGCTACGGGGCGCGTCGCCGGTGAAGCGGTCTCGTCCCGGGACGGGCAGGATCACCTCTGTCTTCCGGTCCCGGCCGCGTCGGGCGGCGGTGCGGTGCGAGGGCTTGTTCACCGGGCGGCCGCCCGCTCGGTCCGGGAGCCGTTTTCGGCGAGGAAGGTGTGGACCACGCCGGTCTGCCATCCGGCGACCGGGACCGTGCGTACGCCGGTGAAGCCGGCCCGGGTGAGCCGGGCCGCGAAGGCGGGAGCGGTATCGAAGGTGAGGACGCTGGACCACAGATGGCGATACAACTCGCGGTCGCCGGTCAGTGTGCCCGCCGGCATGATCACCGCCCGGCACACGGTGTTCCACAGTGCGCTGTGGAACGGTGAGCCGCTGAGGCTGTATTCGTGGATGGCCAAGCGCCCGCCGGGCCGCAGGAGGGAGCGTACGGCGCAGAGGACGGCGTCGGGATCGGTGACGTTGCGGACCAGGTAGGCGGCCAACACCGCGTCGTAGGGTCCTTCCTTCCCGGCCGTCAGCAGTTCCTCGGCGGTGAGGTGCAGGAAGCGCACATGGTCGGGCCACGGCTTGGCGAGCGCTCGTTCGAGCATCCCTGCGGACGCGTCGACAGCTGTGATGCGCGCGTGCGGGGCGGCCCGCAGCAGTGCCCGTGTCGACGCGCCGGTGCCGCAGCCGAGGTCGAGTACACGCAGGCCTGCACCGCCGTGCGGCAGGCACAGCCGGCGTGCGGAGCGGCGCAGTTCGGTGCGGTAGCCGGGGTTGGCAGCGGTGAGGCGGTCGTATGCCGGGGCGGCGTGGTCGAAGGCCGCGGTGAGGTCGTGGCCGCGCAGAAGCGTCATCAGCGGCTCCCTTCGGGCGGTGTGGGGGCGCGTCGTGGAAGAAAGGGCAGTTCGGCAGCGGTGCGGAACATGGGGATCACGGGGGTGCGCAGGCCGATGCCGAACTCCTGCCAGGGCGTGCTCCCCCCGTCGAGGAAACGCAGCAGACGGTCCATCGGGATGCGGCGGAAGAGGTCGGTGAAGAAGCGCGGGCCATCGATGCGGCCCGTGTCGAGCGCTCGCAGCACAATCGCGTCCATCGCCACCGCCCGCCGGCCGTGGGGACGCGGCACGGTTTCTCCGCCGTCGCGCAGCGCGGCGGCGATGGCTCGGCTCTGACGCTGTACGGCTGCGAACGTGTAGCCGGTCGCCGGCCGGGTGGCGCCTCCTGCGGCCCCGATACGGAAGACGGCCCGCCCGACCCTGCGTGGAAAGTGTGCGTCGGTCATGGGGATGACGCCCTGCTCGGCGGCTTCGACGGTGAGCGGTCCCAGGTGCAGCACGTCGGTGGTGTAGCGCCGCAGGGCGGCCTCGTATCCGGCGGTCGAGAGGAGGGTCCGGGAGAATTCGGTGTATTCGACCAGTGCCCGGTCCGGCGCCAGGGGCAGGACGTAGCCGAACGCGAGGCCGTGAGGTGGCTGCTGTACACGGAAGTCCATCAGATCCGCCACGTCGGGATCGAAGCGCGGGGAGGCTGTGCGGACGAACCAGCCGCGGAAGTGCTGGAGCAGCGTGGTCCGGGCGGGCGGCAGACGGCGCAGGGGCCGTGAGTCGAATACGAGTCTGCCGCGCACGGTCAGCGCACGGCCTTCAGCGGTCGTGCAGGAGACCTCGGCCCCGCCTTTCACGTCGCGCACCGCATGGGCCGTGGCACGCAGGACCCGCGCGGTGGGGTGGTGTGCCAGCCGGGAGCGGACCAGTTCTTCGAACGACGCGGATCGCAGCATCCGGTAGCACAGCGGCGTGGCGTCGCGGGTGATGACTCCGCCGTCCTGTGCGGTGATCCGCAGTCGCGGCCAGGAGGCGACGACGGCTTCCTCGAACTCGCCGGGTCCCTCGTCCCAGTAGCACCAGGTACGTTCGGCCGGCCGCAGCGGGCCGTCGGGAGCCTCGATAACGGTCACGGCCGTGGTTCCCGTGCTGGTCAGCCAGTGCGCCAGAGACAGCCCGGCCGCGCCGCCGCCCACGACGACCGCCTCGGCCCTCCGCGTCTCTTCACACACCCGGCCGGTCACCGGTCCCGTCGTTCGGGGTACGGCATGCCGTCGGGCCCAGTGCGCACAATCTCGGCGTCCGCCGCCAGTGCGTCGGCCACCGCCCGGACGGCGGCGGTGAGATCGCCCGTGTACGGCAAGGAGGGCGGGGTGCCTGCGACGGCCCGGTCGGCGAAACCGGTGTCCAGGTGCCCGAGGCGGATGTCCAGCACGTGGATACCTGCGGGGCGGGCCTCGCGGCGCACGGCGCCGAGCCAGGCGCCCAGCGCGGACTTGGAGGCGCTGTAGTCGGCCATCGAGGGCTGCGGACGTTGTGCCACCACACCGGTGATCGCGGCGATCGTGCCGCCTGCGCCGAGCACACCGAGCGCGGCACGGAAGAACGCGGCGGGCGCGAGGGCGTTCACCGTCATCAGGTGCTCGGCGATGTCGTCGCCCACCGCGTCGGCGTTACCGAAGGCCACTGAGCCGAATGCCGTCAGAACGGCGTTCAGACCCCCCGGTTCTTCCGCCGCCATGTGCACCGCGCGGGCACACGAGTCAGGGGCGTACGCGTCGAACAGGACCGTGGGAGCGCCACCGAGTGCCTCGGCGGTCCGTGCGAGGCGCTCCACGTTCCGGCCCGCCAGAACGAGGCGTGCGCCGCGAGCAAGAAGCTCGGCAGCGACGGCTGTGCCGATGACTCCCGTCGCGCCCGCGACCAGGACACGCGCACCGTCGATTTTCACGTCTCACTCCGTATCGCGGGGTGTGGTTGCCGTTTTCACTTCGTCCGGTCGTCCGCGCGCGGATGCCGTCGGCGCGTGACCTCTGTCGTCATCGTCGCGCCAGGTCAGCCTGTACCTCCCAGGCGGCACGCGTACCCGATGCCAGGGCGCCCTGCACCGATCCGGTCGCGCGGTGGTCCCCGCACACGTACCGCTGCGAGGCGAAGCGGGTGGTACGGCTCAGCGGCCACGGCGGCGCCATCACGGGCAGCGCGCCTTTCACGGTGTACGTGGCGACCGACGTCCAGGCGCCCGTATCGGTGCCGTACAGCTCGGCCAGCCGCGCGCGAACGGCGGCTTCCCTGCCCGGTGCATCGCCATTGAGCACGGACGTCGACACCAGGGCAGTGCCTGGCGGGGCATAGGTGGACGTGACCTCGGTGAGGACACAGGTGTTCAAGACGGCCAGGCTGCTGTCCACGACCAGGGTCGGTTCGGCCAGTGGCGAGGTATCGGTCGCG
This sequence comes from Streptomyces sp., assembly GCA_036566065.1. Lineage (GTDB taxonomy): Bacteria > Actinomycetota > Actinomycetes > Streptomycetales > Streptomycetaceae > Streptomyces. Next base: position 5,870 of record DATCWZ010000410.1, read on the forward strand.
TGGTAGTAGGTCGTCACCGTGCGGCCGTCCGGGACCGACAGGCCCGGCAGCAGTCGGGCGGCCGTTGGCCCGTCCGTGGCCACGACGACCGTGGACCCCGGTCGTTCGCTGCCGTCCTGGAGGAGCACACCGGTATCGGTCACCCTGGTGACGGGTGCGTCGAGACGGAGGACGCCGGCCGGCAGGCGGGCGGCGAGCTGGTCCGGAACCGCCCTGATGCCCTCGGCGGGCAGGCAGAGAGTGCCGCGCGCCATGCTGCGCCAGACCAGGTGGAAGAAACGGGCGGAGGTCGCCAGCTCGTCCTCCAGGAACACCCCGGAAAGGAAGGGTCGCAGCAGATCCTCGATGGCCCGCGGCGAGAGTCCCGCGCGGACGAGAGCGGCCGAGGTGGTGCGGTCGGGCATGCGCTTGAGGGTGCCGGTGGGGAGCAGGACGTCGCGCGCGGTGAGAGCGGCGAGCGCGGTGAGGTCGCGAGCCGAGAGGACCCGCCCGGGCAGCAGCCCCGCAGCCGCCCCGGGGCGCCTGGTGGGGTCGGCGATCCGCATCTGTCCCGTGGAGGTGTGAGCGAGGAGTCCAGGGGTGAACGGTCGCAGTCGCAGGTCCCGCAGGGCGAGTCGCCTCTTCACCTGCGGGTAGGCGGTATTGAAGACCTGGAAGCCCCGGTCCAGCAAGAAGCCGTCCTTGCGGTCCGTGCGCACCCGGCCGCCCACGCCGTCGGAGGCTTCGAGCAACTCGACCTTGAGTCCGATCCGGCTCAGGTCGAGTGCGCAGGCGATGCCTGCCAGCCCGGCACCGATAACGAGGGTGTCGGGCGTTCGGCGCTGTCGGTCTGTCATCATCCGCCTCCTTCGCCATTCCGGGACACAGGACCTGACTGATGGTTAGCCGACCACGAACAGGACGCCGACGCCAGGAACCTCCACGGGCGTCGGCCGCTTTTCGACAAACCCACCGGTTGCCACCCGGTCACGACCGACTCGAGGGCCGTCGGGGCCGTCAGGGCTCCCGAATGTTTCGACGCCCACGTGCGACCTGGCCGCGCGCCCGGCACGGAGGCATGCAGATCCCTCACGCCACCGGCCATCCGGCAGGACACGCCGCGTCGCCGGCCAACGCTCCAAGAGCGTTCCGAACCAATGCGGCCCGATCGCGTGGGTTACAACATCGGG
>DATCWZ010000210.1:0-2377 GCA_036566065.1 Streptomyces sp.
TGCCGCCCGGTCGCGGGCATGCCCCGCTCGCCCGGCTGCCCCGTTCCCCGCCCGGCCCCGAGCCGAGCGAGGGATAGCACCAGTGACCATCGCGCCAGCCGATCCGGTCCCGGCCACCGGGTCCGCGCAAGCCCCCACCGAAACAGAAGACCCAGCCACCGCGCTGCTGCGGACCCTGACCCACCTCACCGAGGATCTCCCCGGTACCGAACCCGGCCGGGTCGCCGCCGCCGCCCTGCGCGGCCGCAACGCCCAGTCGGACGAGGCCGGACTGCGTACGCTCGCCACGAGGGCCGCCGCCGGTCTGATCACGGAGGACCCCGCCTACTCCCGGCTCGCCGCCCGCCTGCTCACCCGCTCCATCGCCGAGGAGGCGGCCGGGCAGGGCGCGGACTCCTTCTCCGCCTCCGTCGCGGTCGGCCACCGCGAGGGCCTGATCGCCGACCGTACGGCCGGATTCGTCACGCAGCACGCCGCCCGGCTCGACGCCCTGGTCGAACGGGCGCTTGCCGACGGTGCGGACGACCGCTTCGGCTACTTCGGGCTGCGGACGGTGTACGACCGCTATCTGCTGCGCCACCCCCTCACCCGGCGGGTCATCGAGACCCCGCAGCACTTCATGCTGCGCGTCGCCGCCGGGCTCGCGGACGACGCTTCCGAACGGGCACTCGACGAAGTCGCCGCGCTGTACGGCCTGATGAGCCGGCTCGACTACCTGCCCTCATCGCCCACCCTGTTCAACTCCGGCACCCGCCATCCGCAGATGTCCTCGTGCTATCTGCTGGACTCGCCGCGGGATGAACTCGACTCGATCTACGACCGCTACCACCAGGTGGCACGCCTGTCCAAGCACGCGGGCGGCATCGGCCTCCCGTACTCCCGTATCCGCGCCCGCGGTTCGCTCATCCGCGGCACCAACGGGTACTCCAACGGCATCGTGCCGTTCCTGAAGACGCTCGACGCCTCGGTCGCCGCCGTCAACCAGGGCGGGCGCCGCAAGGGCGCGGCGGCCGTCTATCTGGAGACCTGGCACGCGGACATCGAGGAGTTCCTGGAGCTGCGCGACAACACCGGTGAGGACCAGCGGCGTACGCACAACCTCAACCTGGCGCACTGGGTCCCCGACGAGTTCATGCGCCGGGTCGAGGCGGACGGCCAGTGGTCGCTGTTCTCGCCGTCCGATGTGCCCGGTCTGGTGGACCTGTGGGGCGAGGCGTTCGACACGGCGTACCGGGCGGCGGAGGCACGCGGGCTCGCCCGCAGGACGCTGCCGGCCCGTGAGCTGTACGGCAGGATGATGCGGACGCTCGCCCAGACCGGCCAGGGCTGGATGACGTTCAAGGACACCTGCAACCGGGCCGCGAATCAGACCGCCGAGCCGGGCCGCACCGTGCACTCCTCGAACCTGTGCACGGAGATCCTGGAGGTCACCGACGACGGCGAGACAGCCGTCTGCAATCTGGGCTCGGTCAACCTGGGCGCGTTCGTCACCGGCGGTTCGCTCGACTGGGAGCGGCTCGACGCCACTGTACGTACCGCCGTGGTCTTCCTCGACCGGGTGGTGGACATCAACTTCTATCCGACCGCGCAGGCGGCCGCGTCCAACTCCCGCTGGCGCCCGGTGGGTCTGGGCGTGATGGGGCTGCAGGACGTCTTCTTCCAGTTGCGGCTGCCGTTCGACTCGCCCACGGCGCACGCGCTGTCCACGAAGATCGCCGAGCGGATCATGCTCGCGGCGTACGAGGCGTCCTGCGCCCTCGCCGAGCGGACGGGCCCGCTGCCCGCGTGGTCCGAGACGCGCACCGCGCGCGGTGTGCTGCACCCCGACCACTACGACGCCGGGCTGAACTGGCCGGAGCGCTGGCAGGCGCTGCGCGACCGGATCGCGCGGAGCGGGATGCGCAACGCGCTGCTGCTCGCCGTCGCGCCCACGGCGACGATCGCCTCGATCGCCGGTGTGTACGAGTGCATCGAGCCGCAGGTCTCCAATCTCTTCAAGCGCGAAACGCTGAGCGGAGAGTTCCTCCAGGTCAACACCTATCTGGTGGACGAGCTGAAGCGGCTCGGCGTCTGGGACGCGCGGACCCGTGAGGCGCTGCGCGAGGCGAGGGGCTCCGTACAGGGCTTCACCTGGATCCCCGAAGAGGTACGGACGCTGTTCCGCACGGCCTGGGAGATCCCGCAGCGCGCACTGATCGACATGGCGGCGGCTCGTACGCCGTTCCTCGACCAGAGCCAGTCGCTGAACCTGTTCCTGGAGACGCCCACGATCGGGAAGCTCTCCTCGATGTACGCGTACGCCTGGAAGCAGGGCATCAAAACCACCTACTACCTGCGTTCACGCCCGGCCACCCGGATCGCCCGCGCGGCCGCGAGC
>DATCWZ010000477.1:0-2758 GCA_036566065.1 Streptomyces sp.
ATGTCGCCTCCGACCTGGAGACCGCTGCGGGTCAGTGCCGCGCGCATGGCCTGTTCACCTGCCTCGGGTCCGTCCTGCCCGTCGCCGAGCGAGTAGGTGAGGAGGAAGGCGACGTCGTGCCCGCTCGTGGTGTGCCGGCCACTCCAGCCGATCAGGACCTGGGTGCCCAACTGGGCTTGTGTGAACGTGCGGGTGGCGGTCTGGGATGAGGTCATGCCCGGCACCATAACGGCATGAGACCGTGAGTTGTGCATGTGTATCACCCTATCGAGGGAGATATGGCGTAAATCCCGGTGAACCCACCCGGCCCGGTGCGGTCACGGCCCTGCCGCGCAAAACCTGTTGACGCCCCCCGGTGACCCCCGGTTAGGGTGTGCTGAGTTCAAGGAACCAGGAGGTGAGGACATTGATGACTGTCACTGCGGTGGGCGCTGCCCACAACCGGAAGAGCATCGTTCTCGCCCCCGTGGCCACCGGCTGACCTTCACCATCATTTCCCGCGCGAACGTGCGGTGCCGGGGCCACCCTGTGAAGGGTTTCCCTTGTCTTCTCCACTTTCTTCCGCCTCCTCGTCGTTCCCGTCGCCCACCCCGCACCCGCTGACCCCGTACGGCTGGGACGACGGCTGGGCCGACGCCTTCGCCCCGTACGCCACGCGCGGACTCCTTCCGGGACGGGTCGTACGCGTGGACCGCGGCCAGTGCGATGTGGCCACCCCGCACGGCACACTCCGCGCGGACACCGCCTTCGTGGTGCCCCGCGACCCGATGCGGATCGTCTGCACCGGTGACTGGGTGGCCGTCGACCCGGACGGCGACCCGCGGTTCGTGCGGACGCTGCTGCCCCGCCGCACCGCCTTCGTACGCTCCACCTCGTCGAAGCGCTCCGAGGGGCAGGTGCTCGCCACCAACATCGACCACATCGCCATCTGCATCTCGCTCGCCGTCGAACTCGACCTGGGACGGCTCGAACGGTTCCTCGCCCTGGCCATGTCCAGCACCGCCGGTACGGCGCTGCTCGACGACGGGGCACGGGCCGGGGCGTACGAGGCCGTTCCCCTCGTGCTGCTGACCAAGGCCGATCTCGTCCCCGATGTGATCACCCTGTCTCATCTGGCCGAGGACATCGGATCCCTCGCCCCCGGGGTGCGGGTGCTGCCCGTCAGTTCGGCCTCGGGAGAGGGCGTCGACGTCTTCCGCGCCATCGTCTCCGGCGGTACGAGCGTGCTGCTCGGCGCCTCCGGGGCGGGCAAGTCGACCCTCGCCAACACCCTCATCGGCAGGGATGTCATGGACGTACAGGCGGCGCGTGACGTGGACGGCAAGGGCCGTCACACCACCACGACGCGCAATCTGCTCGTGCTGCCCGACGGCGGCACGCTCATCGACACCCCCGGACTGCGCGGAGTCGGCCTCTGGGACGCGGGGTCCGGCGTCGGGCAGGTCTTCTCGGAAATCGAGGAACTGGCCCGGCAGTGCCGCTTCCACGACTGCGCCCACGAGGCCGAGCCGGGCTGCGCGGTACTCGGCGCCCTGGAGGACGGCGCCCTGTCCGAGCGGCGCCTGGACAGCTACCGCAAGCTGCTCCGCGAGAACGACCGGATCGCGGCCAAGACGGATGCCAGGCTGCGCGCCGAGATCCGGCGGGACTGGAAGCGCAAGGGGGCCGAGGGCCGGGCCGCCATGGAGCTCAAGCGGGGCCGCATCCGGTAGCGGCCCGGCCCCCGGTCTCGATGTCCGAAAACCGCGAGTGCGCCACCTCCGGGTGGCGCACACTGGACGGTGTGATGGATGAAAGGACCAGGTACGAGGCGGTGAGCAGCCGCGACGCACGGTTCGACGGGGAGTTCTTCTTCGCCGTCGTGACCACCGGGATCTACTGCCGGCCGAGCTGCCCCGCCATCACCCCCAAGCGGCGCAACGTGCGCTTCTTCCCGACCGCGGCCGCCGCGCAGAGCCATGGCTTCCGGGCCTGCAGACGCTGCCGCCCGGACGCCGTTCCCGGTTCCGCCGCATGGAACGTACGCGCCGATGTCGTCGGGCGCGCCATGCGGATGATCGGCGACGGCGTGGTGGACCGCGAGGGCGTCCCCGGACTCGCCGACCGGCTCGGCTACAGCACCCGCCAGGTGCAGCGCCAGCTCAACGCGGAACTGGGCGCAGGACCGGTCGGGCTCGCCCGCGCGCAGCGCTCCCACACGGCGCGGGTGCTGCTCCAGACCACCGGTCTGCCGGTCACCGAGATCGCCTTCGCGTCCGGATTCGCCAGCGTGCGCCAGTTCAACGACACGATCCGGCAGATCTACGCCCGCACACCCAGCGCGCTGCGCGCCGAGGCGCGGACCGGGCTGGGCAGGCGGCCGGGCACGGGGACGCATGAGGGGCGGCAGGTGGCCGGTATCCCCCTCCGGCTCGCCCACCGGGGGCCGTACGCGGCCCGCGAGGTCTTCGACCTGCTCGCTGCCGACGCCCTGGCGCGGATCGAGGAGGTCGGCGGCGCCCCCGGCGCCCGCACCTACCGGCGCACCCTGCGGCTGCCGTATGGCGTGGGTGTCGTCGCCGTCGACGAGGCGTCGGCGGGGCCGTGGCTGGATGCCCGGATCGAGCTCACCGATCTGCGGGACCTGACCACCGCCGTGCAGCGGCTGCGTCGGCTTTTCGACCTGGACGCCGATCCGTATGCCGTCGACGAGGTGCTGGCGGCCGACCCCCGGCTCGCGCCGCTCGTCGCGGCACGGCCCGGGCTGCGGTCGCCGGGC
>DATCWZ010000153.1:0-5630 GCA_036566065.1 Streptomyces sp.
GCGGTCCAGCTCTCCCGCGGCGAGCCGGTCATTCCCACCGAGTACGTATGAATCCGATGACGTATGGGCGGGGGCCGACGCACGCCCCGGGAGTGTGCCCCCTCCCGTTGGGAAGCCTGAGTCTCTACGCTCGGTTGTATAGCACTGTCCCCACGTTTCCAGGACCGCCGCCCTCTCTCCCAGCTAAGGACACCCGCCATGCACCGCGCCTTGATCGTCGTGGACGTTCAGAACGACTTCTGTGAGGGCGGCAGCCTCGCGGTGGCGGGCGGCGCCGATGTCGCCGCCGCCATCACCGACCTGATCGGGGAGGCGCAGCCGGGATACCGCCATGTGGTGGCCACCCGTGATCACCACATCGACCCCGGCGGCCACTTCTCGCAGCAGCCCGACTTCGAGCACTCCTGGCCGCCGCACTGCGTCGCCGGTACGGAGGGGGTGGGCTTCCACCCGAACTTCGCGCCCGCCGTCGCATCCGGCGCCATCGACACCGTGTTCGACAAGGGGGCGCACGCCGCCGCGTACAGCGGATTCGAAGGCGTCGACGAGAACGGGGTGGGGCTCGCGCAGTGGCTGAGGGAGCACTCCGTCGGCGAAGTCGACGTCGTCGGTATCGCCACCGACCACTGTGTGCGGGCCACCGCGCTGGACGCGGTCCGTGAGGGCTTCGTCACCCACGTACTGCTCGATCTGACCGCCGGTGTCGCCGCGGGGACCACGGAGCGGGCGCTGGAGGAGCTGAGCGCCGCGGGTGTGAAGCTCACGGGCGCGCCCGTAGTCGCGTGAGAGCCCTGCCCTGGTGAACCGCTCAGGCGGCCGGGCGGGCGGGGCCCGCGTAGTAGCCGGCGGGCCTGAGCAGCGTCCGGATCGGATGCCAGAGCTCCTCCTCCGGCTGCTGGGTCTCGCGCCAGAGCAGCCCGTCCGGGTGATGGAGGACGGCCGTGATCTCGTCAGGGGTCGGCGGCCGGTCGTTGCCGCGCAGATACACGGCGCGCAGGCCCAGATTGCGCAGCCTGGTCAGGGCGCGCGGGCGGTTGGCCGCGTGCACCAGCACCCGTACCGGCGCCCCGGGCCCGGCCTTGGCCAGCGGGCGGGTGAGGGTGAGGGCCACCACCACCGTGCCGTTCGGCAACCTGCAGAAACCGCCGCCAGCCATACGCTGCGCTCCCCCGTAAGACAAGGTGTCAATAAGAATGCGAACAAGACGCACCTAAACACGATCGGCCGCCGCCCGCTAGGGGGCAGCAGCCGATCATGCTCTGACCTGCTGGTTTACTGAGTGTGCTGTCGATTACCTGTGCGAGGGTCCGACCCTCACGGTCATCGTGGAGCCGCTCAGCGGCTCACTGATGATCGAGATCCGGGTGTTGGTGTCGGACACCTTGACGCTGCCCGTCGGGTTGTCCGCGTACCAGTACGTACCCTTGTGATCGTCGAAGACCGGGACGCCCAGCGACGCCTTGATCTTCAGCGGCACGTCCGCGTTGTGCAGCGTGAAGCCCTGGTTCGGCCACCAGCTGAACGGCGCGTCGAACGGCTGGATCCTGTTCCGCAGCAGCGTGCCGTCCGTCCACGTCAGCGGCTTGGCGTGCGAGTCCACCGGCAGGATCAGGCCCTGGCCGGGGTGCTGCGAGGTGTTGTTGTCCTTCTGGGAGGTGTCCCAGAGCCACACCATCAGACCGTTCTGGTACGCGTAGTGTTCGACCCAGGCCGGACGGGACTGCGAGAAGCCGAAGTTGTACGGGCCGACCTTCAGCGTCCGGTCGTACGAGACGTACTGGCGGTTCGCGGCGATGTAGTACTGCGGGTAGTCGTTGGTGAACGACTCACCGATCCGCGAGAAGCCCTTGGACGTCCAGCCGTTGTCGTCACCCTCGGCATTGTCCGTGAACAGTGGGGCACCGTCGGCGCTGACCGTGATGGCGTCGGCCGTGAAGCCCTTGCCGCCCGCGCCGCCGTCCGTCTGGTAGCGGAAGCGGACGTCGATCTTCTTGCCCGCGTAGGCGTCGAGCGGGTACGAGAGCTGCTTGTACGCCCCCGATACGCCGGTGAGGGCCGGCTTGTCGCTGGCGTCACGCGGGATCGCCTTGCCGTCCGCCGTACCGTCGAGCGCGGTCCAGCTCGCACCGCCGTCCGTCGACACCTCGGTGTAGAGGTAGTCGTAGTCGGCCTCGATGTCGTACCAGCCGGACAGGTCCAGCGAGGCGGACGCCTTGCCGGTCAGATCGACCGACCGGGTCAGGGTGTTCGACAGGTTGTCGCCCATGTCGCTCCACCACTGCTTGGCACCCTCGGCGGGCGCGGTGACGGTGGTGGTGACAGCCTTGTCGGGGAGCTGGACGACGAGCGCCTGCTTGTTCTTGGTGTTGTACTCCGCGACGCCCAGCTTGTGCAGCGAGCGCGTGCCCGCCTTCGCCGTGTCGTAGTCGAGCCAGCCGAGCTGGAGCTTGTCCCAGGCGGTCATGTCGCCCGGCATGTTGCCGATCTCGTTCTGGCCGGTGCCGAGCCAGGAGCCCGACGACATCAGGGACCAGAAGCCGGTCGAGTTCTCGCCGCCGCCCGAGGTGTCGTACAGGTCGGGCAGGCCCAGGTCGTGGGCGTACTCATGGGCGAAGACGCCCAGGCCGCCGTTCTCGGGCTGCGCGGTGTAGTCGCCGACCCAGATGCCCGTGTCGCCGATCTCGGCGCCGCCGGCCTTGTTGTCGGCAGGACCCGTCGCTCCCGCGTTGGTGCCGTACGCGTACCAGCGGTGCGCCCAGATCGCGTTGGTGCCCTCGACGCCGCCGCCCGCGGACTCGTCCTCACCGGCGTGGACCAACTGGAAGTGGTCGATGTAGCCGTCGGGTTCGTTGAAGTTGCCGTCACCGTCGTAGTCGTAACGGTCCCACTGGTCGTACTGCGCCAGATCGGCCTTGATCTGGTCCAGGGTGCGGCCCTTGGCCTTCTGGTCTGCGACCCAGGCGTTGACGCCGTCGCGGACGGTGTCCCACACGTTGGCGCAGTTGCTCGCGCCGCAGTAGTTGGAGCCGTAGCGCGCCTCGTTGTACGGGACCTTCACCCAGTCGGAGACCTCGCCCTCGACCGAGTAGCGCCCGGAGGACGTCTTCTCGTAGTAGGTCTTGAGCGAGTTGACGCCCTGGCCCTCGCCGAAGTAGAGGTCCTGGAAGTGCGCCTGGTTGTAGTCGGCCTGCCAGGCGGTGCTGTTGTCCTTCGTGCGGTCCGGCTCGGCGATCCGGTTGTGCGCGGGGCCCGGCGTGCCCCCGTACTTCTGGACGGGCGGCTCGGGGCCGTCGCCGTCCGGGTCGAACATCGTGGTGTTGTCGACCTTGTCGCCGAACTCCACCAGGATCGTGAAGATCTTGTCGGTCTTCTCGCGGCCGAGCTCGACGTATTTCTTGTCGCCGAGCTTGACGACCTTGGAACCGTGGCGGGTGGTCACCTTCTTCTCACCCGATATGACCTGCTCCAGAGCGGCCTGGCGCTGGGCGTCCTGCCGCTTGCTGAACGGGCCGTCAAGGTCATGCTTCTGCGCCGCCACCGGCGCGGGATCATGACGGTCGACGGCGGGAGTGTGCGAACCCGATGCGCCGTCAGCGGCTTGGGCAGTCGTGAAGGCCGACGCGGTCGCAGCGGTCGCGGCCATCACCGCGACTATCGCGGTGGTGCGGAACGCTCGTCTCTTCGTGGTCACTTGATGTAATCCTCCCCGGCGTTCGCGTCCGCGGCCCGGGGGTTGAACGGGGCCACCGACGCGTTAACGCGTCACAAGTGACGACATTCGACCGGAGTCACGGTAGAAAAGACAGATCTTGACTTGGACAGGCCAAGTGCACTATGTGGGAGTCGATTTCCGGTATCCGGACGTATCGATTGAGCAACGGGCGCGTCCCGCAGCCGAGTTGGGGGCGCGTGTGACTCAATGCGCCCCCCATGCACCGGTACCGTTGGTTAGGTGACGCTTACCGCCTGTTCATCGCGGGCATCCACCGTCGTAGAGTCGATTGACAGTGCGATCGCGTTGAGAGACTCCCTATCCGAAGCCCCGAGGACGGATACCGCCATGCCGCGTCCGACAGCCGCACAGCTCTCCTACGGTTCGGTCACCGTCGTCTTCTCGACCCTCGCCATGCTGTTGATGTCCCGTACGAGTTCGGGCATCGGCGTGGCCGTGATCGGCACGGCGGCCCTGGCGCTCGGACTGCTGGTGGCGGTGACCGTACCCCTGCCGAAGCGTACGAAAGCGGCGGAGGGGGCTGCCGCGGGAGGTACGGCCGCGGGCGGGACCGGGCCGTGGATATCGGAGGCCCGCGCGGAAGCCCGCGCGACGGAGCGTGCCGCCGAACGCGTCGGTCAGCACTCCGCGCGCCGCTGACCTACCGCACACTCCCCGGCTCATGGGACGGTCACCACAACGGTCTTGGCGGCCTTGTCCTGCAGGCACTGCCGGTACGGCTTGTCCGTGAACATCAGCACGATATTGATCAGCCACCACAGACACGGGCAGCACAGCAGGGCCGGGAGCCACAGCACGATGGCCCGCATGAACGCCGAGCCCGTGTCCGGCACGCTGCCGTCGTTGAGCATCGCCACCCGCATCTTGAGCATCCGCTTGCCCAGGGTCCGGCCGTCCTTGTGCGTCAGATACGTGTCGTACGCGACGTAGGCCGCGAGGCCGATCAGCGACCAGACGAGCTGATGCCCGCTGTACGTGCTGCCGATGGCGTCCGCGAAGTTGTCGTCGTTGTTGTTGTCCGATGAGACATCGACCCAGCCGCCGAACGGCAGCGAGATCAGATACAGCGGGACCGAGATGATGAGGAAGTCCATCAGCCGCGCCAGAATCCGCTTGCCGGGCTCGGCCAGCGGCGGCATCCCGGCCAGCGGATCCGTACCGTCGTACGGGCCGCTTCCGCCGTAGGGACCCGGATCGTACGGCGGCCGGGGCGGACCGCTGTCGTCGTAGGGCGAGCCCTCCGGTGGTGGCGGGGGATCGTGCGGCCGTTTGGAGAACGGGTCGTCTCCGGGCGGCCCGCCGGGGGGCGGCGGCGGTTCGTTGCTCATGGGGGCAGTGCACCGCGCCCGGGGGACGCCCGCAACGGCTGAGGTGCTTTCGGGGGACGGGGTGTCAGCCCACGGGCCCAAGGGGAATAGTGCGCTCAGCCCGCTACGAAGGTGTGGGCCGCCTTGTCGTGCCAGCACTGGCGCCACGGCCGGTCGAACACGCACCACAGGACATCGAGCACGCCGATGACCAGGATGCCCAGCACGCCGTACACGAGCCACCGACGCAGCGCAGCCCCGATGGTGGGCGGGTTGTGCGACTCGATGTCGTGCACCTCGATGCCGCAGATCCTCTTGCCCAGCGTGCGGCCCCACTTGGCGGTCGGCAACGCCTCCAGTACGAACCCGAGCACCAGGAACACGCCGAGCACCGCCCCGAACAGCCCCGCCGTGGTGGAGTCCACCAGCCAGACCGTGACGGTCTCCCCGGACTGCTTCGCCGCCTCGATCTTCTCGTCGATATGGTCCACCGCCCGGGTGACCAGCGGGAGGCCCGCCGCGCCGACGAGCGCGCCGAGCACCACGGAGTCCACGAGCCGGGCTGCCAGCCGCTTGCCCAGATCGGCGGG
>DATCWZ010000141.1:0-10826 GCA_036566065.1 Streptomyces sp.
CGCCGCCGCTGCCGCCCCGGCCGACGGTGCCGCCGACGGCGGGCGGGGGCACGGGAGGGGCGGACTCGCGTGTGTCGGTCTCCATGACCTCCCAACCCGCGACCTGGACCGGGCACGGCCGCCGGGTGAGCTGCACCGTGGCGCTGGCCGTCGCGGGCGCCGTCGTCGCCGTGACCCTGGGCACCGGGGTGCTCGGAGACCTGCTGCCGGGCCACGACGACGGCGGTACGGCATCCCCGGGCCCCTCGGCCACCGGCACCGTGACCGCGCTGCCCGGGACCTTCGTCGGCACCTGGTCCGGCCCCACGACCGAACGCGGCGGCCTGCCGCACGGCACCCTCACCGCCGTGTTCACGGAAGGAAAGAAGGGAGAGGACGTCGTCAGGATCCGGCAGAAGCTCACCGTGCTCGGCACGACACTCGTCTGCGAGAGCGTCGGCAGGCTCGTCTCCGGTACGCCGAAGGAACTGCGGATCCGCGAACGCGCGGTCCCCGGCAAGACCGACGCCGCCATGTGCACCGGCGAGGAGGCCGACCTGACCTTCACCCTCGTCTCGGACCGGGCCATCGGCTACCGGTCCGACGAGGAGGCGGCCGGTCTCCCGAAGGGAACCCTCGCCCGGTCCGGCGGCTGACCCCCGAGCGCTCTGGCGTAGGCTGGACCGGCCCGTGAGACCTGTTGTGTAACCGCCGAAAGGTGACAGCCCGGTGACCGAGAAGGCCGACCTTCAGACCGCCCTCGACCGAGCCGCAACGGGCGGGCGGATCACCCCCGAGGAGGCGCTCGACCTCTACCGGTCGGCACCGCTGCACGCGCTCGGCTCCGCCGCCGACGCCGCGCGCCGCCGCCGCTACGCCGGTACGGAGCACATCGCGACGTACATCATCGAGCGCAACATCAACTACACCAACATCTGCGTCACCGCCTGCAAGTTCTGCGCCTTCTACGCCGCGCCCAAGGACACCGCCAAGGGCTGGACGCGCGATCTCGACGACATCCTGCGCCGCTGCGCGGAGACCGTCGAACTGGGCGGCACCCAGATCATGTTCCAGGGCGGCCACCACCCGGACTACGGCGTCGAGTACTACGAGAAGAACTTCGCCGCCATCAAGAAGGAGTTCCCGCAGCTCGTCATCCACTCGCTGGGCGCCTCCGAGGTCGAGCACATGGCCCGGATCTCCGGGGTGTCGGCGAAGGAGGCCATCGAGCGGATCCACGCGGCGGGCCTCGACTCCTTCGCGGGCGCCGGTGCCGAGCTGCTGCCGGCCAGGCCGCGCCGCGCGATCGCCCCGCTCAAGGAGTCCGGCGAGCGCTGGCTGGAGATCATGGAGATCGCCCACAACCTCGGCGTCGAGTCCACCTCCACGATGCTGATGGGCACCGGCGAGACCAACGCCGAGCGCATCGAGCACCTGCGGATGATCCGCGATGTGCAGGACAGGACGGGAGGCTTCCGCGCCTTCATCCCGTACACCTACCAGCCGGAGAACAACAAGCTGAAGGGACGGACGCAGGCCACGATCTTCGAATACCTGCGGCTGATCGCCATCGCCCGGCTGTTCCTCGACAACGTCGCCCATATCCAGGGCTCCTGGCTGACCACGGGCAAGGACGTCGGCCAGTTGTCGCTGCACTACGGCGCCGACGACCTCGGCTCGATCATGCTGGAGGAGAACGTCGTCTCCTCCGCCGGCGCGAAGCACCGCTCGAACCGGCTGGAGATCATCGACCTGATCCGCAAGGCGGACCGGGTCCCCGCGCAGCGCTCCACGACGTACGAACACCTCGTCGTCCATGACGACCCGGCGAACGACCCGGTCGACGACCGCGTCGTCTCACACATCTCCTCCACGGCGATCGAGGGCGGCACGGCGCACCCCGAGCTGAAGCTCCTCGGCGTCAAGTGACCGCGCCGTGCTGACGATTCACGCCGCGGACGCGGTGTACGGAGCGGCCCCCAAAGCGGACTGCGTCGCCGTGGACGGCGGCACCGTCGTCGCCATCGGGCCGTACGAGGACGTGGCCGCCGCCCACCCGCGGGCCAGGACGCGGCGCTGGCCGGGGCTGATCACGCCGGGACTGGTCAACGTCACGGCGACGGCGCTGCTGGAGAGCGCCTACCACCCGGACCCGCGCGAGGCGGACGAACTCGGCACGGAGCCGCTCACCGGGGACGCGCTCCGGGCCCTCGCCCCGGATGACACCCGGTGGGGCGGCAGCGCCAGGCGCGGACTCCAGCGCATGCTGCGGCACGGCACGACAGCCGTCGCGGGAACGTTCACCCGGCCGTCGGTGCGTACCGCGGTGTCCCGGTCCGGACTGCGGGTCCTGGGACCGGTCCCGGCCGGTGCGGACCTGCCGGTCTCCCTCGATCCACTGCTGGGTGTACGTGAGTTGGCGGACGCCCTCGCCGGCTCCCTGGCCGTCGGAGGCCCCGCCGACCTGGCGGCCTTCGCCGTACCGGACAGCGAGGCGCTGGTCGCGGCGGGGGCGGGAACCTGTGTGGCGACCGTACTCGGCGGGCGGCTGGTCTTCCGCCGATCCTGAACCGTTACGACCTGGTGCACGATAGAGGGTGGATCAGCGAGCGGCGTTCTGTGGCTTCGCATCCAAGGCGGAGGAGGGCGGTGACGCGGAGCGTCATCAACCGACGACAACGCCGGAGGCGGAGTCGCAGGGCGTCGGGAGCCCGCCCGCTGTCGTGCACCAGGTCGTTACCGCGGGCGCCACGAGCCGCCGCGACGGCTCCCGCCCGTCCACCCTTCTCCCCACCGCGCCACATTCTCCCCGCACCGGGCCATCAACCGGGAGGCACGCATCATGGGCGACAAGGCACATATACATACCGGGGCCGCCGGCAGGGCAGCCACGGCCGACGGACCCGCTTCCCTGCGGAACGTGGTGCTCGTCGGCCACAGCGGTTCGGGCAAGACCACCCTGGTCGAGGCCCTCGCGCTGACCGCGGGGGCGGTCAACCGGGCGGGCCGGGTCGAGGACGGTGCGACCGTTTCCGACTACGACGAGATGGAGCACCGCCGCCGGCGCTCCGTACAGCTCTCCCTCGTCCCCGTCGAATGGGGCGGCTGCAAGATCAATCTGGTGGACACCCCCGGCTACGCCGATTTCGTCGGGGATCTCAGGGCCGGTCTGCGGGCAGCGGACGCGGCCCTCTTCATTGTGTCGGCGGCGCAGGAGGCGGACGCCGTGGCGGGCACCACCCGCGCCGTGTGGGACGAGTGCGCGGCCGTCGGCATGCCCCGCGCCATCGTGGTCACCCACCTGGACACCGCGCGCACCTCCTTCGACGAGATGACCAAGGTCTGCGGCCGCATCTTCGGCGGCGAGGACCCCGACGCCGTACTGCCGCTCCATCTGCCCGTGTACGGCCCCGAGGCCGCCGACGGACACGCCCCGCTCACCGGGCTGACCGGCCTGCTCACCGAACGCGTCTTCGACTACTCCTCCGGCCGGCGCACGGAGCTCCCGCCCCCGGCCGACCGCAGGCAGCCGCTTCTGGACGCCCGCAACCGTCTGATCGAGGGGATCATCGCCGAGAGCGAGGACGAGACCCTCATGGACCGCTATCTCGGCGGCGCGGACATCGGCACGGACACGCTCGTCGCGGACCTGGAGCGCGCCGTGGCACGCGGCGCCTTCCACCCGGTCCTGACCGCCGCCCCCGCCGCGGAGGGCGCCCACCAGGGCATCGGCACGGTCGAGTTGCTGGAACTGATCACCGGCGGCTTCCCGACCCCGCTGGAGCGCGCGCTGCCCACCGTCACCACCCCGCGGGGCGCCACGCGCCCGGCGCCCGCCTGCGACCCCGAAGGTCCCCTGGTCGCCGAGGTCGTCAAGACGGCGTCCGATCCATACGTCGGACGGGTGTCCCTCGTACGGGTCTTCTCCGGCACCCTGCGTCCCGACACGACGGTGCATGTGTACGGTCACGGCCTCACCGGCCCCGGCCACGAGCCCCGGCCCTGCCACGGCGAGGACGTCCGGGTGAGCGCCCTGACCTCCCCCTTCGGCAAGCAGCAGCGCCCGCTGGAGCAGTGCGTCGCGGGGGACCTTGCCTGTGTCTCCAAGCTGGGCAGCGCCGAAACCGGCGACACCCTCTCCGACCAGGACGACCCGCTGCTGGTGGAACCGTGGGACATGCCCGACCCGCTGCTGCCGCTGGCCGTCCGGGCCCACGGCAAGGCGGACGAGGACAAGCTCTCCCAGGGCCTGGCCCGGCTGGTCACCGAGGACCCCACGATGCGGCTCGAACAGAACCCGGACACCCACCAGGTCGTCCTGTGGTGCCTGGGCGAGGCCCACGCCGATGTCGCCCTGGAGCGGCTGCGCAGCCGGTACGGGGTCCAGGTGGACGCCGTACCCCATCTGGTGCCGCTGCGCGAGACGTTCGCGTCCCGCTCGACCGGGCTCGGCCGGCACGTCAAACAGTCCGGGGGCCACGGCCAGTACGCCATCTGCGAGATCGAGGTGGAGCCGCTGCCGCCCGGCACCGGCATCGAGTTCGTCGACAAGGTGGTCGGCGGTTCGGTGCCCCGCCAGTTCATTCCCTCCGTCGAGAAGGGCGTACGGACGCAGGCGGCCCGCGGAGTGGCGGCGGGGCATCCCCTCGTGGACGTACGCGTGACCCTGCTGGACGGCAAGTCCCATTCGGTCGACTCCTCCGACGCCGCCTTCCAGACCGCCGGGGCACTGGCCCTGCGCCGGGCCGCCGCCGACACCCGTATCCAGCTCCTCGAACCGGTCGCCGACGTGCGGGTGCTGGTGCCCGACGACTACGTGGGCGCGGTGATGACTGACCTCGCGACCCGGCGCGGCCGGGTGGTGGGCACCGAGCAGGCACCGGGCGAGCGCACCCTCGTACGCGCCGAGGTGCCCGAGATCGAGATCGGCAGATACGCGGTCGACCTCCGATCGCTGTCGCACGGCACAGGGCGCTTCGACCGGGTGTACGCACGGCACGAGCCCATGCCGCCCCAGCTCGCCGACCGGCTGCGCGAAGAGCGGGAAACCGCCACGAAGGGGACATAACCGCCCGGAATCCACGCGGGGAACATCGCCGCCGTCCGTCCGGATCGCCGAGTACGGGCGGCGGACGGATCGGGACGATACGCTTGGTCCCAGCTCAGAAGGTGTGCCGCGGGCGGTAGTTGGGAACAGCCGCAGGAGCAGGCTTGTGGCGAGTGGGGGCGGACAGTGGCCAACGACGGATTCGATTTCTCTCCCGGAGCGCAGATCCCGCTCCAGAGTTCGGCCGGACAGGCGGTGGCGACCAGCGCCCTCGCCTCCGCCGCGTACCGCGACAGCGATGTGAAGGACATCCTCAAGGCCAACAGCGAGTGGCACAAATCCGAGGTGAAGCCGGGCACTTCCAAGCTTTTCAAGTCCGACTACTTCAAGCCGAATCTCGGTGAGGCGTTCTCCCGCGCCGTCCAGGTACGCATGCTGGCCGCCGACCGCAAGGCACTCATCCAGTCCTTCGGCACCGACCCGCAGACCGTCGTCGAGCACTGCCTGGCGGCGACCCGGCTGCGCAGGGCACGTGACCGTAAACTCACCCTGGTAACCGGAGTGTTCGGGGTGGTCTTCCTGCCCGGGCTGATCCTTTGGGTGCTGGCCTTCCGGCTGCGCGACGCCCTCAACAAGTCCAAGGACAAGGCGTTCCAGTCGCTCGGCAGCGTCCTGCTCGCCGTCGTCGGGGCGGCCGCCGTGTTCGCCCTGGTCGCCCTGCCCGTCAGCGGGCTCCTCGGCCTCTATCTGCGCGCCATGGTCATCGCCCCCGTCATCGGCTGGATGCTCGCCAGGCGGATCGCGGAGACCTCGGCCAAGGACATGCGGGCCCGGTGGAACGGCCTGCTCTCCGGCACCGGCGTCAGCGCCAAGATCCCCGAGGCGGTGCCCAAGAACCCGAACGAGACCGCCCGCGAGGCCCTGCGCCAGGGGCTGCAGAAGCTCTCCGCCGAGCAGCAGTCCAACGCCGTCTTCTACGCCGGCCCCAAGGGCATCCTCGGCATGGGCACCCGCTGGGGAAGCTGGCAGCTCGCCGAGGAACTGGTTCCCGAGGACCCCACGAAGGAGATCCACCAGTTCCGGAGCTGGGACGTGATCCGGGTCATCCACGACCAGTTGAAGATGCTGGAGCGCGGACCGCTGAACACCGGCGGCTTCCCCGCCCCGTCCGTCAGGCACTGGATCGTCTCGCCCGTCGGCGAGAACACCGACACCGTCACCCGCCCCCAGGGCGAGGACGTCGCCACCTTCCAGGTCAAGCCCCACGAGATCCAGCGCATCTGCAACCACCAGCAGTTCGGCAGCGGCGACCGGCACTACCTGGGGGTCCAGTTCACCCTCTGGGACGGCCAGCTCGTCCTCACCATGATGATCACCGTCACCGTGCTGCACGAGACGCTGCGGATCGAGGTCACCGGCCATGCCCTGGGGCCGGTCCACTCGCTCTTCCTCACCAAGCCCGAGGCCGAGATCAAGACGGTCAGCAAGACCGTCAGGTTCTGGGAGACCCGCGACATCACCCTCCCGCTCGTCAAGGCGAACGAGGTCGTCAGGCTCGCCCTGCGGGCCCCGCTCACCTGGTACCCGCCGCTGCTCGACTACCTGGGCGGCAAGATCGTCCTGCCCGAGCCCTTCGGGCTGCGGCACGCCTGGGCCGCGAAACCGTGGGGCCACCGCTTCATGGCGGACGACGCCATGCGCGCCGCCACCCCCGTACTCCGCGTCGTCCACTCCGCGGCCATGCGCGTCCTGAAGGAGCACGGCGTCGACACCGAACGCTTCGACAACCGCTCCGTCGTCCTCAGCGGCCTTGTCCAGGACGCCGCCCCGAAGAAGGCCGACGTCTACGACGCCTGATACGGGCAGGAAAGCCCCGGTCAGACCTCGGGCAGTTCGGCCGGCCAGGCGTCGGCCAGCATTGCCCGGGTGTCACCGAGCAACTGCGGCAGCACCTTGGTGTGCCCGACCACCGGCATGAAATTGGTGTCCCCGCCCCAGCGCGGCACCAGATGCTGGTGGAGGTGGGCCGCGATGCCCGCCCCGGCGACCGCTCCCTGGTTCATGCCGATGTTGAAGCCGTGCGCCCCCGAGGCCGCCCGCAGCGCGACCATGGCCCGCTTCGTGAAATCGGCCAGCTCCGCCGTCTCGGGACCGTTCAGCTCCGTGTAGTCGGCGACATGCCGGTACGGGACGATCATGAGGTGCCCGCCGGTGTACGGATACAGATTCAGCACCGCGTAGACCTTCTCGCCCCGCGCGACGATGAGCCCGTCCACATCCGATTTGGACGGAATCACGCAGAACGGGCAGCCGTCCTCGGCACCGGGACCGGTCGGCTTGTTCTCGCCCTGGATGTACGCCATCCGATGGGGAGTCCACAGACGCTGAAACGCGTCCGGCGTCCCCACTCCGATCTGCTGCTCCGGCTCACTCGTCATGCCGATCAGCATATTGCGTCACCCCCGGTGAGCGTGTCGGCGGGGCCGCGCCCCTCACCGCCCCGCGATGCTGGGACCATGAGCGACCGCACCGGGAACCCAGGACCCAGCCGTCTGGAGGAGTGGGAGCTGAGGGCGGAGGTGCCGCTGTTCGCCGCCTCGCTCGTCTTCCTCACCGGGTACGCGGTCCGGGTGCTCGCCCCCCGTGACAGCGGTGTCTGGCGCGACCTCGGCCTCGCGCTGTCCGCCTCGACCTGGCTGCTGTTCCTGCTGGACTACGCGGTGCGCCTGCGGCTCAGCGGCCTCGGCCGGCGCTTCGTCCACACGTACTGGCTGGACACCCTGGTCCTGCTCCTGCCCCTGCTGCGCCCGCTGCGCATGGTCAAGGTTTACGAGGCGCTCCAGAAGCGCCGCGAGCGGCCCCGGCTGAGCCTGTACGCCCGGGTGATGGCGTATGCCTCGCTGACCGCACTGCTGCTCGGCTTCTCCGCCGCGCTCGCCGTGTACCAGCAGGAGCGAGGCGCTCCGGGCACCACGATCCGCACCTTCGGGGACGCGGTGTGGTGGGCGTGCGAGACGCTGACGACCGTGGGGTACGGGGACGCCGTGCCGGTGACGGCGGGCGGCCGGGTCATCGCGGCGGTCCTGATGGTCTGCGGGCTCGCGCTGCTGGGCGCGGTGACGGGGTCGTTCTCGGCGTGGGTGCTGCAGGTGTTCACCCGGGAGGACGAGAAGCGGCCCCCGGCGAGCGGCTAGCTCACCGGGGGCCGGGCCCCGCGTGGGCGGGGAGGCGTCAGCGTACGGAGGTCACACCTGGACGCGGCGCTCCACCAGGTCCACGAGCTTGGCGATCGCCTCGTCGCGTGGAATGCCGTTTTCCTGCGAGCCGTCGCGGTGGCGGAACGAGACCGTACCCGCGTTCATGTCTTCGTCACCGACGATGATCATGAACGGGACCTTCTGCTTCTGCTGGTTCCTGATCTTCTTCTGCATCCGGTCGGAGGACGCGTCCACCTCGACCCGCAGCCCCTTCTTCCGGGCCTCGGCCGCGAACTCCTGGAGGTACGGGACGTGCGCGTCGCCGATCGGGATGCCGACCGCCTGAACCGGGGCCAGCCACACCGGGAACGCACCCGCGTAGTGCTCCAGGAGCACGGCGAAGAACCGCTCGATCGAACCGAACAGCGCACGGTGGATCATGACCGGGCGGTGCTTGGAGCCGTCGGGGCCCGTGTACTCCAGATCGAAGCGCTCCGGCAGGTTGAAGTCGAGCTGCACCGTCGACATCTGCCAGGTACGGCCGATGGCGTCGCGGCACTGCACCGAGATCTTCGGGCCGTAGAACGCGGCGCCGCCCGGGTCGGGGATCAGCGGCAGGCCCTGCTTCTCGGCGACCTCGCGCAGCGTCTCGGTGGCCTCGTCCCAGGTTTCGTCGGAGCCGACGAACTTTTCCGGGTCTTTGGTGGAGAGTTCCAGGTAGAAGTTCGTCAGCCCGTAGTCGCGGAGCAGGTTCAGGACGAAGGTGAGCGTCCGGTCGAGCTCCTCGGCCATCTGCTCCTTGGTGCAGTAGATGTGCGCGTCGTCCTGGGTGAAGCCCCGCGAGCGGGTCAGGCCGTGGACGACCCCGGACTTCTCGTACCGGTACACGGTGCCGAACTCGAAGAGGCGCAGCGGCAGTTCGCGGTAGGAACGACCCCGCGCGTCGAAGATCAGGTTGTGCATGGGGCAGTTCATCGGCTTGAGGTAGTAGTCCACCCCGTCGTCGAGCTGCATGGGCGGGTACATGCCGTCGGCGTACCAGTCGAGGTGGCCGGACTTCTCGAAGAGCTTGCCCTTGGTGGCGTGCGGGCTGTAAACGAACTCGTATCCCTCCTCCTCGTGGCGGCGCCGCGAGTAGTCCTCCATGGCCCGGCGGACGATGCCGCCCTTGGGGTGGAAGACCGCGAGGCCGGGGCCGATCTCGTCCGGGAAGGAGAAGAGGTCCAGCTCGTTGCCGAGCTTGCGGTGGTCGCGCTTGGCGGCCTCCTCCAGGAACTCCAGGTGCGCCTTGAGCTCGTCCTTGGTGGGCCAGGCCGTGCCGTAGATGCGCTGCAGCATCGGGTTTTTCTCACTGCCGCGCCAGTACGCGGCGGCGTTCCGCATCAGCTTGAACGCCGGGATGAACCGGGTGGTGGGCAGGTGCGGGCCGCGGCACAGGTCACGCCAGCACAGCTCGCCGGTCTTCGGGTCGAGGTTGTCGTAGATGGTCAGCTCGTGGCCGCCCACCTCGACGTCCGCGCCGTCCTCGGCGGAGGCCGAGCCCTTGAGACCGATGAGTTCCAGCTTGTACGGCTCGTCGGCGAGCTCCTCGCGGGCCGCCCCGTCGGTGACGACCCGGCGCGAGAACCGCTGCCCGCGCTTCTGGATCTCCTGCATCTTCTTCTCGATGGCCCGCAGGTCCTCGGGGGTGAACGGCTTCTCGACGTCGAAGTCGTAGTAGAAGCCGTCCTTGACCGGCGGGCCGATGCCCAGCTTGGCCTCGGGGAAGATCTGCTGCACGGCCTGCGCCATGACGTGCGCGGTGGAGTGCCGCAGGATGTTCAGGCCGTCCTCGGAGGTGATCTCGACGGGCTCGACGGTGTCGCCGTCCGCCAGCTCGTACGCGAGGTCCTTCAGCTCGCCTCCGACGCGTGCGGCGACGACGGTACGCTGACCGGGGAAGAGCTCGGCGGCCGTCGTTCCCGTCGTCACCACGTGCTCTTCCCGCTCGGAATCGCGTTGGATGATCACACGGACGTCTGACACCGGTCTCTCCTGACTGAGGGGGCGCGGCGCATTCCTCTTGCGCACGCGAGAGGAATCGTACCGAGCCGGAAGGCCCCGGCGCGAAAGGGATACTGCCGGGACTACCGCCCGCCCGCCGTACCGTCCCGTGTGCCGGGCTGTGTGCGGCCGTCTTCGCAGGTCTCCGCGCACGCCTCCTCGAAGAAGTCGATGTTCTCCTGGAGGGATTTCATCAGCCGGTCCCTCCCGGTCTCGTCCACCGGTACGGGCGCCACCCGCGAGGCCCCGGTCAGCCTCCGGAATCCGCCCCGGTTCTCCAGCCGCCCCTCGACCCGCAACGGCAGCCCGGCCAGATGCGCGTGGCCCGCGATCCGGTACGCCTCCTCGTCGAGTTCCATCCGTACGTGAGTGATCGCGGCGCCCGCCAGCACCCGCATCCGTACGACGCCGGGCCCTTGAGGCGCCGCGCGGTGCAGCCGGACGACGGCGCCGGTGACGCGTACCGGGACGGCCGGTTCGTCGCGGAGGTAGCGCGCGCCCGCCAGCCGGAGCGCGGGCAGGTCGCCCGGCGAGAATTCGACGGGTTCGGGTACGGCGGG
>DATCWZ010000136.1:0-3325 GCA_036566065.1 Streptomyces sp.
TGCGCCGAGCGTTCTCGCCCACCCGCTGCCCGATGGGAGGTGCGCCGTCCTGAGCCGGGACCGGGACACCACGGCCCGTTCCCTGGAAGCGTTCGCCCCCGGTGACGGCGCGGCGTGGACAGGCCTCTGCGAGGTGTGGGACCGGCTGGGCGACAGCCTTCTGGACACTCTGCTCACTCCGTTCCCGCCGCTGCGGGCCGGCGCGCGACTGGCGGTCCGGCTGCGGGTGCGGGACGGCCTGCGATTCGCTCGCAGCATGATCCTTCCGGTACGGCGTCTGGGTGAGGAGGTATTCGCGGGCGAGGGCGGCCGACTGCTGCTCGCGGGCAACGCGCTGCATACGGACCTCGCCCCGGAGATGGCGGGGAGCGGCGGTTACGGCTGGCTGATGTCCATGCTGGGCCAGTCCTACGGATTCCCGGTGCCGGTCGGCGGTTCGAGCGCGCTGACCGAGGCGCTGGTGGACCGTCTGGTGCGGCGTGGCGTCACCGTGCACTGCGGACAGGAGGTGGCCGAGGTCGTCGTGCGCGGCGGCCGTGCGGTCGGCGTGCGTACGGCCGGCGGGGAGGCGGTCACGGCCCGCAGGGCGGTACTGGCGGATGTATCGGCACCGGACCTCTACCGCGGCCTCGTCGGCCCGGATCACCTGCCGCCCCGGGTCTTCGACGACCTGCGCCGTTTCCAGTGGGACTTCGCCACGTTCAAGGTCGACTGGGCCCTCGACGGGCCGGTGCCCTGGAATGTCCCGGGCGCGGCGTCCGCCGGCACCGTCCATCTGGCGGCCGGGATGGACGAGCTGAGCCGCTTCGCCGCGCAGCTCGCCTCGGGCCGGGTACCCGACCGGCCGTTCGCCCTGTTCGGCCAGATGACCACGTCCGATGCCACCCGTTCACCGGCCGGTACGGAGTCGGCCTGGGCGTACACGCACGTGCCGCAGTATGTGAAGGACGACGCCGGACCCGACGGTCTCACGGGCAGATGGGACACCGGGGAACGGGAGGCCATGGCCGACCGTCTGGAGAGTCAGGTGGAACGGTACGCACCGGGCTTCAGGCGGCGGGTGCGCGCCCGCCGCGTCCTCGCGCCTCCCACGCTCCAGGCGCTCGACAGCAACCTGCGCGGTGGCGCTACCAACGGCGGAACGGCCGGTCTCCACCAGCAACTCGTTTTCCGCCCCGTGCCCGGTCCGGGCAGGCCGGAAACCCCGTTGCCCGGCCTGTTCCTCGCCTCCGCCTCCGCTCACCCCGGTGGGGGCGTACACGGTGCTCCGGGGGCCAACGCCGCCCGCGCCGCGATCCGCGGCCAGGGGCGGGCCCGGTACCTCTCGCGGGCGAAACGGGCACTCACCCGTCGCGGCTCCGGTGACCGGCCATGAGTACGACCGGGGTTCGCGGGGCACATGGCATCCACCATCCGAAAGCTCGGGACAGTGAACAGAAGGAGCCGTCGTGTCGTTCCTGTGGGCGCTCATCGCGGGACTCATCATCGGTCTGCTGGCCAAACTCGTCGTGCCCGGCCGTCAGCCGATCCCTCTGTGGCTGACGCTGCTGCTCGGCATCGTCGGCGCGCTTGTCGGCAACGCGCTCGCCACGGCGTTCGGCGTACGTGACACCGGCGGAATCGACTGGCTCCGTCATATCTTCCAGATCGGCATCGCGGCCCTTCTGATCGCCTTCATCACGCCGGTGTGGGTGCGGCGACGCGACTGAGGAGCGGCCCCGGGTCCGGCGCGGCCGTCACCGCAGTGGCGTGTCCGGCGTGCCGAAGGTGCGGCGGTAGGTCTGCGGGCTTACGCCGGTGGTGCGTTTGAAGCGGTCGCGGAACGCGGTGGGCGAGCCGAAACCGACCTGGGCACCGATGCGTTCGACTGAATGGCGCGTGGTCTCCAGGAGGTGTTGGGCCCGGCGGACGCGGGCCCGTTGAAGCCACTGGAGCGGGGTGGTGCCGGTTTGTTCGCGGAAGCGGCGGATCAGCGTCCTGGTACTCGTCCCGGCGTGCGCGGCGATGTCGGCGAGGGCCAGCTCGGAGCCCAGATTGTCCTGCAGCCAGGCGAGCAGCGGTTCGAGGGCGGAGCCACGAGGGGCGGGCGCGTAGTCGTGGACGATGAACTGCGCCTGCCCACCCTCGCGTTCCAGCGGCATCACGGACAACCGGGCGGCATCGGCGGCGACGGCCGATCCGTAGTCGCGGCGGATCATGTGCAGGCACAGGTCCAGGCCCGCCGCCGCACCGGCGGAGGTGAGGATCTGCCCGTTGTCGACGTACAGGACGTCGGGGTCCACGTCGATGTCCGGGTGTGCGGCTGCCAGCAGGCCGGCCGCGGCCCAGTGGGTGGTGGCGCGCAGGCCGTCGAGCAGTCCGGTGGCGGCCAACGGGAATGTGCCCGAGCAGATGGAGGCGATACGGGTGCCCTCATCGGCCGCTGCCCGCAGGGCATCCCGTACGGCGGGAGCGAGCGGGGCGGCCGGGTCGGCGGTGCCGGGCACGATGATCGTGTCCGCGCCCTCGAGCCCTTCCAGGCCCCAGGACACGCGCAGGGTGAAGGCACCCGCGTCGATCTCCGGCCGCTCACCGCACACGCGGATCCGATATCCGGGGCGGCCGTCCGGGAGGCGGGTGCGGGTGAAAACCTCGATCGGGGTGGACAGGTCGAAGGGGATCACCCGGTCCAGGGCGAGGACCGCGAGAGTGTGCATGGCCGGAAGATACCCGTCCGCCGGACGGGCGCCAGGGTCGCGTACATCCGCGTTCCCGGCCCCGACCGGCTTGATCTCGCCTGCGGAGGCCATGGCGAGAATCCGTTGAAGGGTGTCACTCGGGCCACTGGGACAGGGGCCGGCAGCCAGTTAGCGTCGGGGCCGGGCCCGGGCGGCAGACCGGGGCCGCGTACCGGAGGGAAACCCATCATGCACACCCAGATCGTTCTGTTCGACGGCTTCGACCCGCTCGACGTCATCGGCCCGTACGAGGTGCTGTACGCCGGCGGCACCGCCTCGGGGGGCGCGGTGAGCGTGGAACTGGTCTCCGCCGAGGGGGCGCGCGAGGTGGTCAGCGGCACGGGGGGCCTGGCTCTTCGAGCTACGGCGGCACTCGATCCCGGATGCGCGGGTCTGATCCTGGTCCCCGGCGCATCAGGGCGTGTCGGAGAACCCGGTGAGGTCCCCGACCATGACGCGGGTGCCGGGGAGTGGCGGCAGGACGAGTTCGTCCCCGTACTGCTGGGCCGAACGCTGACCACCGGGCTGCCCGCGCTGCTGAAGGCGGCGATGGAGAACCCGGAGGTGACGGTCGGCGCTGTGTGCGGCGGCTCGCTGGTGCTGGCCAT
>DATCWZ010000428.1:0-12341 GCA_036566065.1 Streptomyces sp.
TCAGCAGGGGGATCAGGGCCAGCAGCGCGAGTACGGGGCTGCGGCGCCGCCACACCAGCGTCAGGGCACAGCAGCCGAGCAGGGTCCAGCCGATCCCGTCCGGGGTCCTGCCGTCGTCCGTGACGAGCGCGAGTACCGCCGAAAGCGCACCGGCGCCCCCCGCGATCAGGGCGTCGGTGCGCAGCTTGTGCGGTGCGTCCATGGGGTCGCGGTTGACGACGGCCAGGATCCGCTCGCTGCGACGGGTGGTTCGTGGTTCGGGCACCCCGCCATTTTCGGTCATGTGGCGAGCCCGTCAGCGGGTGGTCAGGAGATCCGGCTGGTGCGGCCTGTCCTGGGGCGTCCGGCTGAGGGCGCCTGGCCACCACACCGCGCGGCCCAGGAACACACTCGCCGATGTCACCAGATAGGTGCGGACGAGGAAGGTGTCCAGGAGCACACCGACGGCGATGACGACACCCATCTCGACGAGGGACACCATCGGCATATTGGTGAGCACCGCGAAGGTGGCGGCGAGTACCAGTCCCGCCGACGCGATGACCCCGCCGGTGGTCCGCAGCGCGGTGAGCGCGGCGGGCGTCGGCTCAGCCCCCGCAAGAGCCTCCTCCCGCATCCGGTGCATGAGAAAGATGCCGTAGTCGACGCCGAGCGCCACCAGGAAGACGAAGGACAGCAGCGGCAGACCGGGGTCGGTGCCCCGCAGCCCCAGCAGCGGTTCGAAGAGCAGGCCGGCGATGCCGAGCGAGGCGCCCCAGACCGCGATGACGGCGGCGACCAGCAGCAGCGGAGCTACGAGGCTGCGCAGCAGCACGATCAGGATCAGCAGGACGGAGAGGACGACGAGCGGGACGACGAGTCTCAGGTCGCGGGCGTTGGTCCTCTCCAGGTCCATCTGCTGGGCACCGGGCCCGCCGACATGGCTGCCGTCCAGAGCATCGCGCAGGGCCTCGATGGTGGTCTGCTCCCCCGCCGACTCGGGCGGATCCTGGGCGATGACGGACAGTTCGCTCCAGCCGCCGCCGCTGCGGCCGCGCGCGACGGATGCGACTCCCTCGGTATTACGGGCCTTCGCCAGCACTTCGTCCACCCGGTCGGTGGGTGCGGTCACGGTGATGGGCTGGGTGGAGCGCTCCGGATAGGCGGCGGACAGGGTCTCCATCGCACTGATCGAGTCCGGCTTACTGGTGAAGGAGTCCTCCTGCTTGAGGTCTCCGGGCAGGCTGAACACGCCGAGCGCGAGCGCACCCAGCAGGATGCCTCCGCAGGCGAGCACCGCGACCGGCCTGCGTGCGGCGGAACTGCCCATGGCGGCGAACAGCGACCTGTGCTGCCCGGGCGTGCTGCCGTACGTGGGAACCAGCGGCCAGAAGACGCGGCGGCCCAGCAGCACGAGGAGGGCCGGCAGCGCGGTCAGCATGGCGAACAGGGCGCACAGCACCCCGACGGCGGCGATCGGGCCCATGCCGCGGCTGCTGTTCAGATCGGCGGCAAGCAGGCACAGGAGACCCGCGGCGACGGTTCCCGACGAGGCGAGAACCGCCGGCCCGCAGCCGCGCAGGGCGGCGGCCATGGCGTCGTGGGGCCGGGTGAAGCGGGCGAGTTCCTCGCGGTAGCGGGCCACCAGCAGCAGCGCGTAGTCGGTGCCCGCGCCGAAGACCAGGATGGTCATCACACCCGAGCTCTGACCGCTGACCGTGATGTCGAAGCCCTGGTTGAGTCCGTACACCACCGCCATCGCCAGGAAGTCGGCGAGCCCCGCGACGACGAGGGGAACCAGCCAGAGGAACGGGCTCCGGTAGATCAGGATCAGCAGGATGGCGACGACGGCGACGGTCGTGTAGAGCAGCGGGCCGTCCAGCGATGCGTAGACCTCCTGGGCGTCCACGGCCAGTGCCCCGGGCCCGCCGACCTCGACGCTCAGCCCGTTGCCGCCCTGGGCGATCTCGCGCACCTCGCCCACGAAGGCGGTCCTGGCCACCTCGTCCTGGCCGGGCTCGGTCGACGAGACCGGGTACATCAGGGTCGTGCCGTCCTTGGACCCGATGGCTCTCGGCGGCACGGCGAGTGTGTGGCGGTGCGCGATCACGGCGGTCTGCTCGGCGGCCGTGGCCCGGTCGGCCGCCGTCAGTCCGCTGTCACGGTGGTAGACGAGGACGAGATCGGTGGACTCACCGCCCGGCAGCGCTTCCTGAATGGTCGCGACCTGTGTCGAGTCCGCGCTCGCCGGCAGATAGTTGACGGCGCCGTCACGCTGTACATCGCCGAGCCTGCCCGCGAAGGGCCCGGCGACCGCGATCAACGCGATCCAGAACGCGACGATCACCCAGGGCAGTGCCCGTCGCGGCCCGGGCCCCGGCGATGCCTGCGGCTCCGGCTTCGGTCGCGTGTGCGCACCGCTCACTTCCGTATCGGCCGTCATGATGCCGGCTCTCCCCTCCTGGACAGTGTCCGTTCACCTGTCCAGCCTCCCTGCCGGGGAGGGCGTCTTCATCGCACGCGGGAGCGACATCGCGGCTACTGCGAGGGGTGGCGTACGGCCCCGGCTACTCCCGGGGGAGTACGCGGCCGGGAAGATGTGCCTGGCCTACGAGGGTGTACGGGCGGCGGCCGCCAGCAGGCTCGCGGTGTCCTCGGGGGCGATCCGGAGGGCGTTGCCGACCGTGGTCAGCACCTGGCGTTCGGCCGCGCTGTACGGGCCGTCGGCGAGGGCGATCCGCGCGCCCTGCAGCAGGACCGACTCGCGGCCTGCCGCCGCCAGGTGCGGGGTGAGGGGCTCCAGCACCTCGTGCAGCTCGATGGCCAGGGCCGCCCCGCACGCCTCGGCGGCCGGGTCGGTGCCGTCGCCGTGCCCGGCGTCGGCGGCCAGCACCTCGACGATGGTGAAGAGCTGTTCCTGGGTGCAGTCGTCGAGTCCCGCCTCGCGGACGGTGGCCGCCGCGGTCTCCAGGACCGTACGGGAGGTGGTGCCGCCGGCCGTGAGCACGCCCAGAGTGACCGTGTGCACGGCCTCCCGGAGCATCGCGGAGAAGCGGGTGGTGGTGGGCAGGTCCAGGGCGTCGGGGCAGAAGTGCGTCTTGCAGTCGGCGCATTCGATGACGGGGCCCGTCAGGCCGCGCCGCATCAGCGGCACGCCGAGGACGGCGAAACGGCGGTGCCCGGCGAGCCGCCGGTAGTTGCGGTCGCCGCCGCAGCCCGTACAGAAGAACTCGCCGTCGCCGAGCGTGTGCCAGGCGGTGCGGATGCCGTAGAAGCGCGGTTCTATGGCGCGTTTTCCTTTGACTGACCGCACGTCGCACACCTCCGTCATTCCCTCCACGGCAACACTGCCGTGTTGGACGTGATGTTAACCACATGCGAGAAGTGGCGTCAGTATCCGGGATGTCACAACCGCCGGAGATGGCCGAACCCCGCCCACCCGCGAGGGGTGGACGGGCGCACGGCCAGGGTGGACGGAACGATAGTTACCGGGACAGAAGGTGCATCTACTCGGGGTTTCGCCGGGACGGTGGGTTCAGCGGGTGGCCCGGTTGACGGCGGAGACGACCGCCTTCAGCGAGGCCCGGGTGGTGTTGGCGTCGATACCGATGCCCCACAGCACCTTGTCGTCGATCGCGCACTCGATGTAGGAGGCCGCCTGCGCGCTCGCGCCCTCGCTCATCGTGTGCTCCGTGTAGTCCAGCAGCCGCACATCGATGCCGATGGCGTGCAGCGCCGCGAAGAAGGCGGAGATCGGGCCGTTGCCCGTGCCGGTCAGTACGGTCTCGACGCCGTCGACCGTCGCCCCGACGGTGATGGTGTCCTGCCCGTCCGAGCCGGTGGTGGCCTGGCCGTCATGGATCTGTACCCGGCCCCACTGCGCGGCGGCGTCGTCCGGGTTGGGCAGGTACTCGTCGCGGAAGACGGACCAGATCTCGGCCGGGGTGACCTCGCCGCCCTCGGCGTCGGTCTTGGCCTGAATGATCCGGGAGAACTCGATCTGCATCCGGCGCGGCAGGTCCAGCTTGTGGTCGTTCTGCAGGACGTAGGCGATACCGCCCTTGCCGGACTGCGAGTTGACCCGGATGACGGCCTCGTACGAACGGCCGACGTCCTTCGGGTCGATCGGCAGATACGGCACGGCCCACTCGATCTCGTCGACGGTCCTGCCCCGGGCCGCCGCGTCGGCCTCCATCGCGTCGAAGCCCTTCTTGATGGCGTCCTGGTGGGAGCCGGAGAAGGCCGTGTAGACCAGATCGCCCGCATAGGGGTGGCGCGGGTGGATCTCCATCTGGTTGCAGTACTCGCTGGTACGGCGGATCTCGTCGATCTGCGAGAAGTCGATCTGCGGGTCGATGCCCTGCGAGAACAGGTTCATGCCCAGCGTCACCAGGTCCACGTTGCCGGTGCGTTCGCCCTGGCCGAACAGGCAGCCCTCGATCCGGTCCGCACCGGCCATGATGGCCAGCTCGGCGGCGGCGACGGCGGTGCCGCGGTCGTTGTGCGGGTGGACCGACAGGCAGACGTACTCGCGGCGTGACAGATGGCGCGACATCCACTCGAACCGGTCCGCGTGCGTGGACGGCGTCGAACGCTCCACGGTGGCGGGCAGGTTGAGGATGATCTCGCGGCCCTCCTCGGGCTGCCAGACGTCACAGACCGCCTCGCAGACCTCCAGGGCGAAGTCCAGCTCCGTGTCGGTGAAGATCTCCGGGCTGTACTGGTAGCCGAAGACCGTCTCCGGGCCGAGGATCTTCTCCGCGTACTCCATGACCAGCCGGGTGCCGTCCACGGCGATCTGCTTGACCTGCTCCCTGGAGCCGCGGAAGACCACACGGCGGAAGACCGGGGCAGTGGCGTTGTACAGATGGACGGTGGCACGGTGCGCGCCGCGCAGCGATTCGACGGTGCGCTCGATCAGTTCCTCGCGGGCCTGCGTCAGGACGGAGATCGTCACGTCCTCGGGGATCGCGCCCTCCTCGATGATGGAGCGTACGAACGCGAAGTCGGTCTCGCCGGAGGACGGGAAACCGACTTCGATCTCCTTGTAGCCCAGCCGTACCAGCAGATCGAACATCTCCCGCTTGCGCGCCGGGGACATGGGGTCGATCAGCGCCTGGTTGCCGTCCCGCAGATCGGTGGACAGCCAGCGGGGGGCCCGGGTGATCCGCTTTTCGGGCCAGGTGCGGTCCGGGATGTCCACGGCCTCGTACTTGCTGTACTTGTGGATCGGCATCCCCGAGGGCTTCTGCATGTGCGTGGCGTTGGTGATGGGCGTCGGGCGGCCGACGGTGTGCTCGGCGGGATTCACGACGGTCATGGCGTAGGGCTCCTCGGAGGTCCGGCAGGGGACGGCCGACTGTGTCGCTGCACAACACCGGACTCCGCGGGGAGGGGGTCGGCCTACGACTACAGGCCCTCGCCGCGGCAGCTAAGGAGGAGCAGCCCGAAACGCATGATGGGAAGAGACTAGACCCCAGCCGCCGGATGCGTCGGTGCGTATCAGTATGCGGGATCGGGCCGCCATGACGGGTAAACGGTGACGCATCACTCTATTTCGTCAATTCTGGTCGCAACCAGTGACAGGATCGTGACGGAGTGCCACAGTCGTCGCTATGCAGCCTCGACCGAATCACGGGGTCAGCCCCGTCTTCTGCACCATCGTGCCGCCCCATGTCCTCGACAAGCTGTCGCAGTCGGACGACCCGGTTGTCGCCGAGCCCGCGCGGCGCACTCTGGAGGCCGACGGCGCGCGGCGCGTCCACCGCAGGGTGACGGCCCTGGCGTACACGCCGGATGTCCCGCTCACTGCGGAGCCGGTGCCGGCCAAGCCCCACCGCACCCTGTACGACTGCCGCCACCGCACGTTCCTGCCCGGCCACAAGGTCCGCGACGAGGGCGACGAAGCCACCCAGGACGCGAGCGTCAACCGCGCGTACGCGGGACTCGGCGCGACGTTCGAGCTGCTGCTCACGGCGTACGGGCGCAGCTCGATCGACGGCAAGGGCCTGCCGCTGATCGGCTCGGTGCACTACGACCGGCATTACAACAACGCGTTCTTCGACGGCGAGCAGATGGTCTTCGGGGACGGGGACGGGGAGATCTTCCTCGACTTCACGGTCGCCATCGATGTCATCGGACACGAACTGGCGCACGGGCTCACCCAGTACACGGCCAACCTGGTCTACGAGGGCCAGCCGGGCGCGCTCAATGAGTCCGTGTCGGACGTCTTCGGCTCGCTGGTCAAGCAGTACTCGCTCGGCCAGAGCGCGGAGCAGGCGGACTGGCTGATCGGGGCGGGGCTGCTGGCGCCGCGGGTGAGCGGGGTGGCGCTGCGCTCGATGAAGGCCCCGGGCACGGCGTACGACGACGATGTGCTCGGCAAGGACCCGCAGCCCGCCTCGATGGACGACTACATCGAGACGGACGAGGACAACGGCGGCGTCCATCTCAACTCCGGCATCCCCAACCGGGCGTTCTATCTGCTGGCGACAGCGCTCGGCGGCAACGCGTGGGAGCGGGCCGGCCAGATCTGGTTCGACGTGCTGACCGGGGGTGAGCTCGCCCAGGACGCCGGGTTCACGGACTTCGCCCGGCTGACGGTCGCGGCGGCGCGCAGCCGGTTCGAGGAGGGGGACGAGGTGGACGCGGTGCTGAAGGCGTGGTCGGAGGTGGGCGTTCCGACGCGGTGAGCGGGTAGGTTCGGCAGCGGAGCCGTCCGGCGGATCAGGCAGGAGCGAGCCCATGCGGATTCAGGTGAGTCGCACCGGCGGGTTCGCCGGTATCGCACGGCACCGCGAGGTCGACACCTCGGGGCTGCCCGACGCGGCGGAATGGGAGGCCCTGGCCGACGCGGCCCTCGCGGACGGCCGGTCCGGGGCGCCCTCTGGGGGCGGCGTCCCGGACGGCTTCGTGTACCGGATCACGGCAGGCGACCGCACGGTCCACTGCGCGGACCCCCGCCTGACGGAGGCCCAACGAACACTGATCTCCCGAGTCCTGAGGGAGGGCGCGTAGCCCTCACGGGCCGGGGCGGGGGGTCAGAAGCCCAGTTTGCGGAGTTGTTTGGGGTCGCGTTGCCAGTCCTTCGCCACCTTCACGTGCAGGTCCAGGAAGACCGGGGTGCCCAGCAGCGCCTCGATGTGCTTGCGGGACTTCGTGCCGACGTCCCTCAGCCGCCGCCCCTTCGGGCCGATGATGATGCCCTTCTGGCTGGGCCGCTCGATGTACAGGTTCGCGTGGATGTCCAGCAGCGGCTTGTTCGCGGGGCGGTTCTCGCGGGGCAGCATCTCCTCGACGACGACCGCGATGGAGTGCGGCAGTTCGTCCCGTACGCCCTCCAGCGCGGCCTCCCGGATCAGCTCCGCGACCATGACCAGTTCCGGCTCGTCCGTGAGGTCGCCCTCCGGGTAGAGCGGGGGGCTCTCCGGGAGCATCGGGGCGATCAGGTCGGCGAGCAGCGAGACCTGCTGGTCCTTGACCGCGGAGACCGGGATGATCTCGGCCCACTCGAAACCGAACTCCTCACCGGCCCGGGAAATGGCCAGCAACTGCCCGGCGAGCGTCTTGGAGTCGACCAGGTCGGTCTTCGTGATGATCGCGATCTTGGGGGTCTTCCTGATCCCGGCGAGTTCCTTGATGATGAACCGGTCGCCCGGGCCGAGCTTCTGGTCGGCGGGCAGGCAGAAGCCGATGACGTCGACCTCCGCCCACGTGGTCCGTACGACGTCGTTCAGCCGCTCCCCGAGCAGCGTGCGCGGCTTGTGCAGGCCGGGGGTGTCAACCAGGATCAGTTGCGCGTCCGTACGGTGCACAATGCCCCGCACCGTGTGCCGGGTGGTCTGGGGGCGGTTGGAGGTGATCGCCACCTTCCGGCCGACCAGAGCGTTCGTCAGGGTTGACTTGCCCGCGTTGGGGCGGCCCACGAAGCAGGCGAAGCCCGCCCGGTGGGGGGCGGGGTTCTCAGCCTGCCGCGCGGTGGCTTCGGGGTTCGGTCGAGCGCTCATGGCGCCCATTCTCCCCGATCGCGGGGGCCCCGCCGTACAGCAGGTCAGCCCGCCGTCACGCAGGCCCGCACCACGCCGTCCGGCCCGGCCAGCAGCACGGGCGTGCCGGGCCCGCCCAGGTCCCGTACCGCGGCCAGGTCCTCGTCGGACGGCGCCGCCGCGTCGGAGACGACCGCCGCGGCCTCCAGAGATGTCGCGCCGCTGGCCACCGCCATGGCGACGGCCGTCCGCAGGGCGCTGAGCTTCAGCGAGTCGAGCGCCACTGTGCCCGCGACATACGTGCGCCCCGTCTCGTCCCGTACGGCCGCGCCCTCCGGAACTCCGTTACGGGCGCGGGCGCTGCGGGCCAGGGTGACGATCTTGCGGTCCTCGGGGCCGAGGCCGCTGATCGGGTCGGTGCTCTCAGTCATGTGCCGAGCATACGAAGCGGACGGACGATGCGGACGGGCGGCCGGTCACGGCCGGTCCAGGCGGAGGCGCTCCGCCCTCGGCAGCCCGGCCACGACCAGGTCGTACGAGTCCTCGATGAGCTCCCGGAGCATCGGCCCCGGCACCCCGGACACGGTCACCGTGTTCCAGTGCCGCTTGTTCATGTGCCAGCCGGGCACGATCGCCGCGTACTCCTCGCGGAGCCCCACCGCTTCGTCCGGGTCGCACTTGAGGTTGACGGTCAGCGGCCTCGCGTCCAGCGCGCTCAGGGCGAACATCTTGCCGAGCACCTTGAAGACCGAGGTCTCGGGGCCGAACGGAAACTCCTCGGTACTCGCGTTGAACTCCAGGCAGAACGCCCGCAATTCCTCCGGTGTCATTCCGTTTTCGCCTCCTCGGGTTCCACCAGCACGGTGACGATCTTGTTCCTGCGCCCGGCCGGGGACTCGGCGGTCAGCCGGAGTCTGCGGCCGTCGGGAAGGTCGACGCCCGACGACGCCCCGGCGATCGGGACCCGGCCGAGCGCCTTCGCCAGCAGCCCGCCGACGGTTTCCACGTCCTCGTCGTCGTACTCGTCGAGGCCGAACAGCTCCCCGAGGTCGGTGATGTCGAGCCGGGCGGTCACCCGGAAACAGCCATTCTCCAGCTCCTGGACCGGCGGGAGTTCGCGGTCGTACTCGTCGGTGATCTCGCCGACGATCTCCTCCAGGATGTCCTCGATGGTGACGATGCCCGCCGTGCCGCCGTACTCGTCGATGACGACGGCGACATGGTTGCGGTCCTGCTGCATCTCGCGCAGCAGATCGCCCGCGTTCTTCGTGTCCGGTACGAACGCGGCGGGCCGCATCGCGGTGGAGACCAGATCGGCCTCCGACTCCCGGTTGATGTGCGTCTTGCGGACCAGGTCCTTGAGATAGACGATGCCGACGATGTCGTCCTCGTTCTCCCCGGTGACCGGGATGCGCGAGAAGCCGGAGCGCAGGGCGAGGGTCAGCGCCTGCCGGATCGTCTTGTAGCGCTCGATGCAGACCAGGTCGGTGCGGGGCACCATCACCTCGCGTACGAGCGTGTCGCCGAGCTCGAAGACCGAGTGCACCATGCGGCGCTCCTCGTCCTCGATCAGCGATTCCTGCTCGGCGAAGTCGACCATGGCCCGCAGCTCGGCCTCGCTGGCGAACGGCCCCTTGCGGAAGCCCTTGCCCGGGGTCAGCGCGTTGCCCAGGAGGATCAGCAACTGCGGGACGGGGCCCAGGACCCTGTCCACCGGCAGCAGGACGTAGGCCGCCGCGGTGGCGGTGTTCAGCGGATGCTGGCGGCCGATCGTGCGGGGCGAGACCCCGATGGCGACGTACGAGACGAGGACCATCACGCCCATGGCGACGGCCAGCGCCTCCCAGGTCTCGGGGAACTCCTTGAGGCAGGCGTACGTGACGAGCACCCCGGCCGACATCTCGCAGGCCACCCGGACGAGCAGCGCCACATTGAGATAGCGGGTGGGGTCGGACGCGACCTGCGCCAGCTTGGCGCTGCCGCGCCGCCCGGCCCGTACCGCCTCGGCGGCCCGGAAGCTCGACGTACGCGCGATTCCGGCCTCGGCACACGCCGCCAGCCAGCCCACGATGACCAGCAGGACGGCACCGGCGACGAGTGGGGCGCTCACGAGACGGTCGGGGCGGGCGACGGCCCCGTCATACCGCGCTCGGCGCGCCAGCCGTCGACGATCGCCGCCTGGAGGCCGAACATCTCGGCCTTCTCGCCCGGCTCCTCGTGGTCGTATCCCAGCAGGTGGAGTACTCCGTGGACGGTGAGGAGCTGGAGTTCCTCGTCCATGGAGTGCCCGGTCACCGCCTCCTCGCCCTGTTTCCTCGCGACCTCCGGGCAGAGCACGATGTCACCGAGGAGCCCCTGCGGGGGCTCGTCGTCGTCCTTGGACGGCGGGCGGAGTTCGTCCATCGGGAAGGACATGACATCGGTGGGGCCGGGGAGGTCCATCCACTGCATGTGCAACTGGCCCATGGCGGCGGTGTCCACCACGATCACCGAGAGTTCGGACAGCGGGTGGATCCGCATCCGGGCGAGGGCGTAGCGGGCGATGTCGAGGATCGCCCGCTCGTCGACCTCGGTCCCGGACTCGTTGTTGACGTCGATCGACATGGTGCGGTGCGACTACTTCCCGTTGTGGCCTTTACGGCCCTGTGCGTTGTCGTACTTCTCGTACGCGTCGACGATACGGCCGACGAGCTTGTGCCGGACCACGTCCTGGGATGTGAGCCGGGAGAAGTGGACGCCGTCGATGCCGTCCAGGATGTCCTGCACCTGCCGCAGGCCGCTCTTCGTGCCCGTCGGCAGGTCCACCTGGGTGACGTCGCCCGTAACGACGATCTTCGAGTCGAAGCCGAGCCTGGTGAGGAACATCTTCATCTGCTCGGCGCTGGTGTTCTGCGCCTCGTCCAGGATGATGAACGCATCATTGAGAGTCCTACCGCGCATATAAGCCAATGGCGCCACCTCGATCGTGCCCGCGGCCATCAGCCGGGGGATCGAGTCGGGGTCGAGCATGTCGTGCAGCGCGTCGTAGAGCGGGCGCAGATACGGGTCGATCTTGTCGAAGAGGGTGCCGGGCAGGAACCCGAGACGCTCACCGGCCTCGACGGCGGGCCTGGTCAGGATGATGCGGCTGACCTGCTTGGATTGCAGGGCCTGGACGGCCTTCGCCATGGCGAGGTAGGTCTTGCCCGTGCCCGCGGGACCGATCCCGAACACGATGGTGTGCCGGTCGATCGCGTCGACGTACCGCTTCTGGTTGAGCGTCTTGGGGCGGATCGTGCGGCCGCGGCTCGACAGGATGTTCTGGGTGAGCACATCGGCGGGGGTCTCGGTGCCTTCCGCGGTGCCGTTTCCCGTCGATCTGAGCATGGCGATCGAGCGTTCCACGGCGTCCTCCGTCATCGGCAGTCCGGTGCGGAGCACCAGCACCATCTCATCGAACAGGCGCTGGATGAGCGCGACATCGGCCGCGTCCCCCATCGCGCTGATCTCATTGCCCCGGACATGGATATCGACGGCCGGGAACGCCGTTTCGATCACGCGCAACAGCGAGTCGCCCGATCCGAGCAGCATCACCATGGGGTATGCGGCCGGGACGGTGATCTGGGCGCGCGCCTGCGACTGTGTGGGTGACTGGGTCATGGGCCGGCCCTCGGGCCTGCGCATACCTCCTGTTGCGGGGTCGTCGCTGCTCGACGGCCTCAGGACTTCCAGCGTACGACTCCGCGCTGACATCGCCGAGAGGTTTTATGGCGTGATCAGGTCAGGACGGGCGTCTCACTGCCGGAAGCCGATCGTCGGGACCGCCCTGCGCAGGGGCCAGGCCCGGGCCGTCGCGGGCAGCAGTTCCTCCAGGAACGCGTAGCGCTCCAGCGCCATCGGGTCCTGCCCGGCGGTGGTACGTACCCGCTGCCACCAGGCGGCGATCTCGGCCCAGCCCGGCGCGGACAGGGATCCGCCGAACTCCTGCACGGACAGCGCGGCGGTCAGTCCGGCGAAGGCCAGCCGGTCGGCCAGCGGCCAGCCCGCCAGGGTGCCGGTGACGAACCCGGCGACGAAGACATCGCCCGCGCCCGTCGGGTCGAGCGCCTCCACCTCGATGGCGGGCACCTCGGAGGCCGTTCCGGTGGCGCCGTCCACCGCGTAGGCGCCGTCCCGGCCCAGGGTGACCACGGCGAGCGGCACCCGTTCGGCGAGCGCGTGGGCGGCGGCGCGCGGGCAGTCCGTACGGGTGTAGCGCATCGCCTCCTCGGCGTTGGGCAGGAAGGCCAGGCAGTGCGCCAGGTCGGGCAGCGCGTCCAGGTCCCAGCGGCCTGTCTCGTCCCAGCCGACGTCCGCGAAGATCAGGGCGCCGTTACGGGCCGCGGCGGCCACCCACGGTTC
>DATCWZ010000363.1:0-6303 GCA_036566065.1 Streptomyces sp.
CGCCGCTGGACCGGGCCCCGACGCTGGACCAGTTGCTGCCGGGTCTCGCGCCGACCGCGGACCGGGGGTTCTCCGCGACGGAGTACAGCAGGCCCGGCGGTCTCGTCGTGCCACTCGGTCTCATCGACAAGCCGTTCGAGCAGCGGCGCGAGGTGCTGTACCGGGACTTCTCCGGTGCGGGCGGCCACATGATGGTCGTCGGCGGCCCGCAGTCCGGGAAGTCGACGCTCGCCCGGGCCCTGATCGCGTCGTTCGCGCTGACGCACACCCCGCACGAGGTGCAGTTCTACGGGCTGGACTTCGGCGGCGGCGGGCTGGTGTCGCTGGCGGATCTGCCGCATGTCGGCGGGATGGCCTCCCGGCTGGATCCCGAGCGGGTACGCCGTACGGTCGCCGAGGTCGGCGGGGTGCTCAACCGGCGCGAGGAGTTCTTCCGCGCGCATTCCATCGACTCGATCGCCACCTACCGGCGCAGGCGCGCGCGGGGCGAGCTGGCCGGTGAGGCGTGGGGCGATGTGTTCCTGGTCGTGGACGGCTGGGGCGGGTTCCGTTCCGAGTACGAGGGTCTGGAGCAGGTCGTCACGGACATCGCCTCGCGCGGTCTCGGCTACGGCATCCATGTGGTGATCACGGCGACGCGGTACATGGAGGTGCGGGCGGCGCTCAGGGACCAGATCCTCAGCCGGCTGGAACTGCGTCTTGGCGATGTCATGGACTCGGAGTTCGACCGGAAGGTCGCGGCGAACGTCCCGGCGGGGGTGCCGGGGCGCGGTCAGGTCCCGGAGAAGCTGCACTTCATGGGCGCGCTGCCCCGTATCGACTCCGTCAGCGGCGCGGCGGATCTCTCCGACGGCATCGCTGCCTTCGTGGCGACGGTGAAGTCGCACTGGACGGGTCCGGCCGCCCCAGCCGTACGCCTGCTGCCGCGCAGCCTGCCGGCCGATCAGCTTCCGAAGGGCTTCGAGTTCCCCGAGCGCGGCATCGCGATCGGTATCGACGAGACGGCGCTGGAGCCGGTGTTCGTCGACTTCGAGACGGACCCGTTCTTCCTGGTCTTCGGCGAGAGCGAGTCCGGCAAGACCAGTCTGCTGCGGCTGATCGCCAAGCAGATCGCCGAGCGCTACACGCCCGACGAGGCGAAGCTGGTGGTCGGCGACTACCGGCGGGCGCTGCTGGGGGCGCTGCCGGAGTCGCATCTGCTGGAGTACGCGCCGATGGCGAGCGCGATGCAGATGCATATGGAGGCGCTCGCCGGGGTGTTCGCGCGGCGCCGTCCGCCGACGGACGTGACCCCGCAGCAGTTGCGCGACCGCAGTTGGTGGACCGGGCCGCAGATCTTCATCATCGTCGACGACTACGACCTGGTGGCGACGAACGCGGGCAACCCGCTGGCCCCGCTCGCGGAGTATCTGCCGTTCGCCCGGGACACCGGGGTGCGGTTCGTCATCGCGCGTAACTCGGCGGGTGCGTCCCGGTCGATGTACGAGGCGTTCATGCAGCGGATCAAGGAGCTGGGCGCCCAGGGTGTGGTGCTGTCCGGCGATCCGTCCGAGGGCGAGCTGATAGGGCCGGTGCGCGGGCGACCGATGCCGCAGGGGCGCGGGTACTTCGCCTCGCGCCGGCGCGGGAATCCGCTGGTGCAGACCGGGTGGCTGCCGGAGCAGCGCTGACGGAACGGGGCCCGCGGAGGGGGCTCAGCCGGTACGGTTCCGTACGGAGCCACATACGGAGAGGAACGTTTGACGCATGGGCACGCAGGCGGAGAAGGACGAGCTGTACGCACTCGACATCTCGGGGGTGGAGTGGCTGAGCGCTCCAGGCACCGAGGAGGCCGAGGAGCGGGTCGAGATCGCGCATCTGCCGGGCGGCGCGGTGGCGATGCGGTCCTCGCTGGATCCGGAGACGGTGCTGCGGTACACGGAGGCCGAGTGGCGCGCGTTCGTCCTCGGCGCGCGGGACGGCGAGTTCGACCTGAAGTAGCCGGGCCGCCGTCACACGGTGAAGAGGGGCACGCTCCGGTGAGCGTGCCCCTCTTCCATGCTTTCGTGCGGAGGCCGTGCCGCGCGGGTCAGTACGACTCGGTGAACAGCCGCGATGCCCTGACGTCCGTGGAGCGGTAGCTGTCCTTGCCCGACTCGATGATCCGCGCGACCTGTTCGAGCCGGTTCTTCATGTGTTCGGCCTTGCCGCGGTACTTGTGCTGCAGCGCGACGTACCCGGCGTGAGCGTCACCGTCCCAGGTGTCGGTCACCACCTTGAGGGCGGCATCCATCTTCGCCAGGTCGTCGATGATGTTCTTCGAGACCACCCGGATACGGTCGGCCATGACCTGGACGCTGTCGTACCTGACCTTGGTGTTCGGATCTCCGGCCATCTGTCTGCTCCTCAGTGTTCTGCGTGCGTACGAAAGGGGACGGCACTCGGCTCAGATGCCGTTGAGCCCCGAGGTGTTGCCGGAGGGGGCCGACTCCTTCACCGAGGCGAAGGCGGCACGAACCTCCTCGTCGTTGGCGTTGCTGAGGTTCTTGGTCTGGCTCACACCGTTGAGCAGCACGCCGAGCAGCCGGCGGATGTCGTCGTGGTCCTCGTTGACCGTGATCTGTGCGGATGTGAATCCGGACGCGCCGACGCCGGTCCAGCCCGCGCTGACGGTCGCCAGGATGTCGGCCAGTTCGCGGGACTGCCTGGACACCGCGTCCGCGGTCTCTGTGATCGAGTTCTTGGCACGAATGATCGGATCGTCGGCAAGTCCGAAACCAGCGGCGGGATTGGTCATCCGGAGGTCCTGTCTGTGGGTTCCCGTACCCGTCCGCGGGTCGCGGCCGGGCTTGTTCCTGCGCGGGATCCAAGAAGCACCCGGCGGCGTTCACACACACCGGAACCGGACTCGTTCACTTCTCGTTCCCCCGTCACACACGTGAAGTCTGGTCCCACCCTAGCCACTTGACCGGCTCCGCCCAACCAGGCTCCGCACATGGAGACCTAGCTCACGGGTGCTCAGGGGGCGGGGGTGACTCAGTGCGGAGCGCTCCGCCGCCGGACATCGCGGGCGACCGTCGCTACGCCTGCCACGACGGATATCAGCACGGCTGTCAGCGCCAGGACGTAGGTGGCATACCTCTCGTCGCGCTCCCGCGCGGTCTCGGACATGGCGAGGCGGGCGGGTTCGGGAGCGGCGGCGGCGGGCGGCCGCGGATCGGGGTGCGCGGACTCCGGCGGTACGTCGTCGCGGTCGCCCGCGAGTGCCCGTACGGGGTCGACGACGCCCCAGCCCACGAACGCGTCGTGACCGCTGACCGAGCGCTCAGCGGTCTGCTCGATCCGGGCGACGATCTGCGGCGCGGTCCACGAGGGGTACTTGGCGGCCAGGAGGGCGGCGACCCCGGCGACGTACGGCGCGGAGAAGCTGGTGCCGTTGTCGGAGCACTGGCCGTTGCCCGGGACGGTGGAGACGATGTCGACGCCCGGGGCGGCGACGCCGACGAACTCGCCGGCCTGCGAGAAGGCGGCGCGTTCGTTGTTGCGGTCGGAGGCGGCCACGGCGAGCACGCCGGGGAAGGCGGCCGGGTAGGTGGTCCTGAGCTTGCCGTCGATCCCGTCGTTGCCCGCGGAGGCGACGACGACGATGTTCCTGGCGAGCGCCCTGGCGACGGCCCTGCCCAGCGCGGAGTCGGCTGTCAGGGGTTTGGTGGTGTCCTGGGAGATGTTGATGACTCGGGCGCCCTGGGCGATCGCGTGGTCGATCGCGGTGGCCATCGTGGTGTCCTTGCCGCTGTTCTTCTCGTCGTTCTGCCGGATCGGGATGATCGTGGCTTCGGGGGCGATGCCGACGAATCCGGTCCCCTTGCGGGGGCGGGCCGCGATGATGCCGGCGACCTTGGTGCCGTGGCCGACCTCGTCCGTGGTGCCGTCGCCCTTGCCGCCGCCGAGGAGGTCGCGTCCGGCGGAGGCGTCGACCGCCGGTTTGAGCTGGGGGTTGGTGTTGTCCACGCCGGTGTCGATGACCGCGACCCGTACGCCCTTGCCCCTGGTGTCCTGCCAGAGTTCGTCGAGCAGGACGCGCTGGAGCGACCAGGGGCGGCCCTCGAACTGCTCCTTCATCGGGAAGGTGCATTCACCGCTGCCGTCCGTCCCCATGCCGGTTGCCCCGGCGGCGTACCGCTGCTCACCGTCATGTGCGGCGTGCGGCGCGTGCGCGGCGGCCGGTGCGGCCGATACAACAAGTGCGGACAGCGCGGCGGCCGTCAGCCCGGCCGTCTTCCGGTACAGCATCTGTTCCTCTCCCCCGGGTCCCGCGAGCGTTCGGCAGTGCTTACGAGCCCTGGGGCTGGCGGGCGCTGTTGGTGTCGAGCCGTGGCCCCTTGGACAGGAAGTCCGACCAGGTGATCGGTACGAGCGAGGGGGCGGTCTTCTCGTATCCGAGCCGGATCTGGGCCTGGCTCGGCTCCGGCCTTCCGTCCTGGCCCTGCTGCTCCTGCTGGTCGCCGGTGCCGATGTCGGAGCGCTTGGCGTCGCTGTCGCCGTTCGCCTGGACCGCGTACCGAAGTCCCGTGTCCGTCACCAGGAAGAGTGATCCGTCGGGGCGGGTCTGCTTGCCGCGGACCTGGGTGTAGAGCAGTCCGCTGCCGGGGGTGACATAGGTGCTGGTGCCTCCGGCGCTGATGGCGGCGGGGTAGGCGGCGCCCGCCCAGGTGCTCAGCGTCGTACGGCCGGTGTCGTCGACCTTGCGCAGCACGCTGCACACGGTGTCCCGGCTGCCGTCGCCCCCGCTCGCGTTCACCTGGTCCGCCTTGCGGGCGGGCCAGTGGGCGCCCTGGCCCGCGAAGGTCCGCGTGTCGGGGACGAAGTCCTGCAGGCCGACGGAGCGTGCCTCACTGTCCAGGTTCAGCGGCGCGGTCTGCGGGGAGTTGATGAGGAGCCAGGCGGTGAACTCGGAGACGGGCTGGACCTTGCCGTCCAGGACGACGTAGTGGCTGGTGCCCTCGCCGGTCCTGGTGCGCAGAACCATGCCGACCCTGTTCTCCTCGGCGGAGAGCTCGCCCTGGATATGCGCGGGCGCGCCGACGGTGCCGGGGATCCGCGGGAAAACCAGCGGGGTGCCCTCGTGCAGGGTGTCCAGCCAGTCGTCGGTGACCGGCTGCGGCTGTCTGCTGCCGACCAGGGCGTTGGTCAGATGTCCGTTGTCGGTGGCGCTCTCGTTGACGC
Source organism: Streptomyces sp. (assembly GCA_036566065.1). GTDB lineage: Bacteria > Actinomycetota > Actinomycetes > Streptomycetales > Streptomycetaceae > Streptomyces. The sequence goes on from DATCWZ010000363.1 coordinate 5,206, forward strand.
GGTACTTGGTGCCGCTCGCGTCCACGAGGTAGCGGGTCCCGTCCTGGCCCCGGACGTAGAGCACCTGGCCGCCGCCGAGCCGCCCTGCGCCGTCGGTCAGCTTGTTGTCCCGCTGGGCGAAGACGAAGGCCGCCTTCTGTACGGTGTTGCCCTTGCCGCCCGGCTGTTCGCAGACCGCCCACCGCTTGGCGGTGCCCGCGTCCTTCGCGTCGGGCAGCCGGTCGGGGGCGTACGGAATGCCGAGGATGGGCCCGCGCGGGGGCTTGCCCGCGTCCAGGACGTCGTCGGCGACCTGTACGACACCGAACTGTTGCGGTGTCAGGAGCAGTCGGGCTGACGTCAGATTGAGTACGGGATGGAGAAGCGTCCTGCTGTTCTTGCCCTTGCCCGTGGTGAGGACCACATAGCGGGTGGTGGACTGCTTGCCGACGATCACCTTGGTGCCGGGCTGGTCCCAGCCCTTGGGCGCGGTGGGCTTGAACATGCCCCAGGCCCCGAATCCCGCCAGAATCAGCGCCCCGACGACCAGGCTCGGCACGACGGCACGCAGCGGGCGCGGGGCGCCCTCCTCGGTACCGCTGGGCGAGGGCTGGAGGAAGGCGGCCACCGTGCGCTTCTTCGCAAACGTGTACGCGTTGAGCTCGTCCCGCCGTGATGCCATAAGTGTGTCCGTCTCCCGTGTCTCCCCGCGTGGCCCAGGGGCGTACGCGACCCGCGTCCCCTGTGCCGGACCCGGATGCCGGACCCTGGTGCCGGACAGGCCCCTACTATGCCTGCTGACCGCGCGCGCCCGCGGGCCGGGTAGGGTGATCCAGCCGCTGAAGCCCCGGTGGTTCAGGGGCGATCGGGCGGAGTCGGGCCACAGGAACGGGGGGAAAGCCGGAATGATGGCTTCCGCGACACGGACACGTCCTGCCGGAAATCCACGGCCTTCCGGAACCCCCGGAGGCGGCGGCTCACCGGCCTCCCGCGGCACCGCCGCGCCGCGGCTGAACGGACGTGCCGGACAGTTCGGCTCGTTCCGATTGCAACAGCTCGTTCTGATCGAAATCGCCGCCGCGCTGCTGCTCACCGCATGGGTCATCGAGCCCCTGCTGC
>DATCWZ010000351.1:0-6528 GCA_036566065.1 Streptomyces sp.
GAGGCCGTCCTTCTTGAAGAACAGGAAGACGATGATGCCGAGCAGTACCACGCCCGAGATGGAAAGGATCATGAGCGGTTCTCTCCTGGTTGAAGGGGACGGTCACCATGAGTACTTCCATCATCACAAGAAGTTTCCATACGATAAAAGGTGCAAAAGAGTGAAAGGCTGGCGTTTCCACTCCACCGGCCGACACCCGCACGGCTCCCCGGGCCGCACTTCCGGCCGGTGCCACGTGGTGATCCCTTGCCCCGTGCGGGCAGGCTCATGTCGGTCCCGGGGCAGTACCCTGTCGATTCACTCGTACGGCCTCGCGTCCTGCCCGGCGCCGGATCAGCGGCAGCGACAGCAGCGGCAACGACCATGGAAGGCGGTCCGTCCGATGAGCGAACCCCCCGGCCCTGATGTGACCGGCGCCGTCTTCAAGGGCGAGCGCGCCGTGATCACCGCCCTGCTCGCCGCGGGGGCCGATCCGGCGGCCGGAACACCCTCCGCGGCGGACACCGCGCGCATGTTCGGCAAGGCCCACCTGCTGGAACTCTTCGGTGCGCGCTGAGGCACCCGCTCGGCCGGGCGATGACCGGTGCGCCGTAACGACCTGGTGCACGATAGCGGGCGGGCTCCCGGCGCCCTGCGACTCCGCCTCCGGCGTTGTCGTCGGTTTTCCCCGAGCTCTCGGCTTCGCTCGAGCAGGGGAGACCCCAATCGCTCCGCGTCACCGCCCTCCTCCGCCTTGGATGCGAAGCCACAGAACGCCGCTCGCTGATCCACCCTCTATCGCGCACCAGGTCGTTATCTGTGGCTCTTCGGCCGAGCCCGCGCCTCCCTGCTCGCGGGGCTCGGCTACGCGGCCGTCCTGGTGACCTTCCTCGTGCCGGCCTGGCCCGCCCTCCCGGCGGATCTGCGCGTCCCGATGGCCGGCTACGGCCTGCTGCTCACCGCCATGGCCTGGCGGGCCGGAACCCTCGGCCGGTACGCGGCGCTCGGCGGGGCGCTGTTCCTGCTCTCGGACGGGCTCATCGCCATGGGCATCGCCGGCGGACCCCGGCCACCCGTCCCCGATTTCTGGATCATGCTGACCTATCTCGCGGCGCAGTTCCTGCTCACGGCGGGGGCGCTCGGACACCGGGCTGGTTCCGCCGGCGCCGCCCCGGGGGCGTACCGTGTGCCGCGTATCGGCATCTGAGATCAGCGAGGACCTCCACGCATGCGCGCCACCGTCATCCATGCCCCCCATGACATCCGTGTGCAGGAGGTGGCCGACCCCACCATCCAGCAGCCCACCGATGTGGTGGTCCGGGTGCTGCGGGCCTGTATCTGCGGCAGTGACCTGTGGGCCTACCGTGGTGAGTCCGCCCGGCAGCCGGGACAGCGGATCGGGCACGAGTTCCTCGGCATCGTCGAGGAGGCGGGTTCAGGGGTCAACGGCTTCGCCGCCGGTGACCTCGTCGTCGTCCCGTTCGTCTGGTCCGACGGCACCTGCGCGTACTGCGCGCAGGGCCTGACCACCTCCTGCCCGCAGGGCGGCTTCTGGGGATCGGTGGGCTCCGACGGCGGCCAGGGCGAGGCCGTCCGCGTCCCGTTCGCCGACGGCACGCTCGTCAAGCTCCCGGCGGCTGCCGTGTCCGACGACCGGCTGCTGACCGCGCTGCTGGCACTGTCGGACGTCCTGGGCACCGGCCACCACGCCGCCGTCGGCGCCGATGTGAGGCCCGGCGGCACCGTCGCCGTCGTCGGTGACGGCGCGGTCGGCCTGTGCGGGGTCATGGCGGCCAGGCGGCTGGGCGCCGAGCGGATCATCGCACTGGGCCGCCACATGGCCCGTACGGACATCGCCCGGGCCTTCGGCGCCACCGACGTCGTCGCCGAGCGCGGTGACGCGGCCCTGACCGCCGTACGGGAACTGACCCGGGGTGAGGGCGTCCACTCGGTGATCGAGGCAGTCGGCACCGAACAGTCGATGCGCACCGCGATGGGCATCGTCCGCGACGGCGGCTCCATCGGCTACGTCGGTGTCCCGCACGGCAGCGGTACGGGGCTCGACCTCGGCGACATGTTCAACCGGAATATCGCGCTGCGCGGCGGGGTCGCCCCCGTGCGTACGTACATCCCGGAGCTGCTGCCCGACGTGCTGGACGGGACGATCGACCCGTCGCCCGTCTTCGACATGACCGTCGGCCTGGACGAGGTGCCCGTGGGCTACAAGGCGATGGACGAGCGCACCGCGCTGAAGGTGCTCATCAAGCCGTAGCACCTCCAGCGTGCGCGTCCCGACGGTGCCTCAGCGGCTGACCGCGTCCAGCGCGTCCACAACGCCGGCCCCGTAGAAGCCGTTGTGGTGCGTGCCGCCCTCGCAGACCGCATCGACTGTGCCGTCTCCGTCGATGTCGTACGGGTTCCCGCATGCCGTGGCGTCCGCCTCGTGCGTCAGCAGCGCCTTGACCATGCGCGCCGAGGCGTGCGGGTGGGCCGACCTGATCAGGGCCGCGACGCCCGCGACATGCGGGGACGCCATCGACGTACCGGCCTTGTAGCCGTATCCGCCACCCGGCAGCGTGGACAGGATCAGCCCGCTGACGGCCGGGGGCGCGGGTGTCTGGTAGCGCGTCGAGTCGCCGCCGGGGGCGGCCACGTCGATGACCCCGAGACCGTAGTTGGAGTACGACGCCTTGAGGTTCTTCGCGCCGGTCGCCGAGACCGTCACGACACCCGGCAGCAGCGTCGGGATGTCCGGGCACTCACGCGGGTCGACCGTGCGGGTGACCGGCGTCGTGTCGTTCGGGCTGGTCGAGTCCTCTATCGCGTGCAGGGCCAGGTCGTGGCCGGAGTTGCCGGCCGCCGCCACATTGACGACGCCCCTGCTCTCCGCGTACTGGGTGGCCCGGGCGACGGCTTCGACGAGGGCGCCCTGGTCCGGGTCGTCCTTGCAGTTGTACAGCCACGGGTCGGTGTAATAGCTGTTGTTGGTGACGTCCACACCGTGCTCGGCGGCCCAGACGAAGCCGCAGACGACGGCCTCGGTGTAGAAGAAGCCGTCCGGGTTCGCCACCTTGATGCCCGAGACCTTCACCCCCGGCGCGACACCGGTCACGCCGATGCCGTTCTTCGCCGCGGCGATCGTGCCCGCGACATGCGTGCCGTGGTCGCTCTCCCCGGCCGCCGGACGCCAGGCGCCGTCCGTGGTGTCCGGCGCGCCCGACACACAGTTCACCGAGGCGCGGCGGTCGAAGTTCGGCGCCAGGTCCGGATGCGTGTCGTCCACACCCGTGTCGATGACGGCGACAGTGACGTTCCTGCTGCCGAGCGACGTCTCGTGTGCCTGGTCCGCCTTGATCGCCGGCAGGTCCCACTGCAGGGGCTCCAGCGGGTCCTGGTCCGCCGACGCAGTCGCGGCTGCCGCCCGCGCCTGCTCCGCACCGAGCGGCTGAGCGGCCGCGGTGTCCTTCGTCGCCTGGGGCACGATCGGGTTGGTGCGGGTGGCCCCGGCGGACTGGACGCCCCTGACCTGCCGGACCGTGCCCGCGAAGGCCGGATTGCGCGAGTGGACGACGATGACGCCGATCCGGTCGTACGTGGTCACGACTGTGCCGCCGGCCTCGGATATCGCCCTCTTCACCCGCTTGACGGCCCCGTGGCCGCCCCGCGTGTTCACGACGTACGACAGCATCGGGCCGTCCACCGGAACCGTCGCGGTCGGCTCGTTCACCGAGGCGGCCGACGCGGTCCCCATGGGGAGGAGAGCGAGCGAGGCCGTGAGCGCGAGTCCGACGGGCAGCGTGAGTACGCGTGCCCGTCGCGATGCCAGATGAGCCATGGGTTCTCCACATCATCCCGACTGTCGGCCGGACACGGAGCGTGTACAGCCGCGTACATGACGAGAGAACCTATCGCCGATCATCCCGGCGCGCCCGTGATTCGGGCAAATCTGTTCGAGGGGTGGCTCGTACTGGCCCGAATGGCGCCCCCGGATGCCACCGAAGAGGTGATCCGAGCGCAGCCAACCCGTGATGAACCGCTTCGCCACGTCCTCCGTGCCGTTGTCAGGGAGTCTCTACTGCGGCCCACAACCCAGAGGATCCCCGTGAAAACCGCTCGTCCCGCTTCTACCGCATCCGCGTCGCGAGGAGATCCCGTGGTTACCGAAGCACCGCCGCCGCCCGAGGGCAGTACGGAGCATGAATCCGCCCAGCCCACTACCGAGGCATTCCTCGAAATGCAGAACAGCGCCGAGTTCGCTGAACTGCGCCAGGCGCACCGCTCCTTTGCCTTCCCGCTGACTGTTGCATTCATTGCCTGGTATCTGCTGTATGTGCTGATGTCCAGCTATGCCGGCGGCGTCATGGGCACCAAGCTGTTCGCCAATATCAACGTCGCCTTCGTGTTCGGACTCGCGCAGTTCGGCACGACATTCCTCATCGCCTGGTTCTACTCGCGGCACGCCAACAACAAGCTCGACCCCAAGGGCGCCGCCATCAAGTCACGGATGGAGGGCGACGCATGAGCGCCAACCCCCAGGCCGCGATCGAGTTCGCCGCCTCGTCGTCCACCAGCGCGCACCGGCCACTGATCATCGGCCTTTTCGCGGTCTTCGTCCTCGCCACCCTGGTCATCACGGTCTGGGCCGGCAAGCAGACGAAGAGCGCCTCCGACTTCTACGCCGGCGGACGGTCGTTCACCGCCTTCCAGAACGGGCTCGCGGTCTCCGGCGACTACATGTCGGCCGCGTCCTTCCTGGGCATCGCCGGCGCCATCGCACTCTTCGGATACGACGGCTTCCTCTACTCGATCGGCTTCCTCGTCGCCTGGCTGGTGGCCCTGCTGCTCGTCGCCGAGCCGCTGCGCAACTCCGGCCGCTACACGATGGGTGACGTCCTCGCGTACCGGATGAAGCAGCGCCCGGTCCGTACCGCCGCCGGTGTCTCGACGATCGTCGTCTCGATCTTCTACCTGCTGGCGCAGATGGCCGGTGCGGGCATCCTGGTCGCCCTGCTGCTCGGCATCACCGGAGACGCGGGCAAGATCCTCATCGTGGCGCTCGTCGGCGTACTGATGATCCTCTATGTCACCATCGGCGGCATGAAGGGCACCACCTGGGTGCAGATGGTCAAGGCCGTGCTGCTCATCGCAGGCGCGATCGTGATGACCTTCATGGTGATGTGGAAGTTCAACTTCAACGTCTCCGACCTGCTGGGCGCGGCCGCCGAGAAGAGCGGTCACGGCAGCGCGTTCCTGGAGCCCGGCCTCAAGTACGGCGGCTCCAGCCTCTCGAAGCTGGACTTCATCTCCCTGGCCCTCGCCCTCGTCCTGGGCACCGCGGGTCTGCCGCACATCCTGATCCGCTTCTACACCGTGCCGACCGCCAAGGCCGCGCGTAAGTCGGTCAACTGGGCCATCGGCATCATCGGCGCGTTCTACCTGATGACGATCGCGCTCGGCTTCGGTGCCGCCGCCCTGCTCGGCCCGGAGGCCATCAAGGCACAGAACCCGGCGGGTAACGCGGCAGCACCGCAGCTCGCCGAGTATCTCGGCGGCGGTATCGGCACCACCGGTGGCGCCATCATGCTGGCGGTCATCTCGGCGGTCGCCTTCGCCACGATCCTCGCCGTCGTCGCGGGTCTCACCCTCGCCTCGTCGTCGTCCTTCGCGCACGACATCTACGCCAACGTCATCCGCAAGGGCAACGCCACCGAGAAGGAGGAGATGCGCGCCGCCAAGCTGGCCACCATCGCCATCGGCGTCGTCTCGATCGCGCTCGGCGCACTGGCCCGCGACATCAACGTGGCCGGTCTGGTCGCCCTGGCCTTCGCGGTCGCCGCGTCGGCCAACCTGCCGACCATCCTCTACAGCCTGTTCTGGAAGAAGTTCACCACCCAGGGCGCGCTGTGGTCGATCTACGGCGGCCTCTTCGCCTCCGTCTTCCTGGTGCTCTTCTCCCCGGTCGTCTCCGGCCGTCCCACCTCGATGTTCCCGACGGCCGACTTCGCCTGGTTCCCGCTGGCGAACCCAGGACTGATCTCGATCCCGCTGGGCTTCCTGCTCGGCTGGCTCGGTTCGATCCTGTCCAAGGAGGAGGCGGACAAGGGCAAGTACGCGGAACTGGAGGTCAAGGCCCTCACCGGCATCGGAGCCCACTGATACCGGAACCCACCGGCATCAGCCCGCTCCACGGGCGAGGCCCCGTCGTAGAGTCCTACGACGGGGCCTCGCCGTGCCTCGTGGCAAACGGGCCCCGGCGGATGTCAGAGGTCTCGCGTAGTCTCGGGGGAGTCCGGATCACGACATGTTCACCGCGACAGCGGGACTACCGGGGAGGGGGCCCACGTGCTCATCGACACCTACGGCCGGGTCGCCACCGACCTGCGTGTTTCACTGACCGACAGGTGCAATCTGCGCTGCACCTACTGCATGCCCGAAGAGGGGCTGCAATGGCTGTCCAAGCCTGACCTGCTCACAGACGACGAGATCGTCCGCCTCGTGCGGATCGCCGTGACGGACCTCGGCATCACCGAGGTCCGCTTCACCGGCGGC
>DATCWZ010000107.1:0-6830 GCA_036566065.1 Streptomyces sp.
TGGCCGCCGCCGCCACACTCGGCATGGCCGTGTGGGTCGCCGCCGCGGCGCGCACCGCACGGTCCGCGGGCGCGGCGATGGCCGAGGAGGTCGCCCACCACGGACTGAAGGACGTCGTGGCCACCATCCTGGTGGATCTGCGGGCCTGGGACACGATGGGGGAGTCCGCGGTGCTCGCCGCCGCGGCCATCGGTGTGACCAGCCTGATCTATCTGCACCGGCGCAGTGAAGCGCCCATGACCCAGGAGGAGTTGCGGGGCAGGACCGCCTGGTCGATCACGGCTCGCGGGGTGCCCGGGGCAGGGCCGGGGCTGCCGCGGGGCCACGACACGGCACCCGAACGCGACTGGCTGGCGGCCGGATCGACGCTGGCTCCCGAACACCGCTCCGTCGTCTTCGAGGTGGTGGCCAGACTGGTCTTCCACCCCGTACTGGTGCTGTCGCTGTATCTGCTGTTCTGCGCCGAGAACCTTCCGGGCGGCGGCTTCGTCGGCGGTCTCGTCGCCGGACTCGCCCTCATCACCCGCTACCTGGCCGGCGGGCGGTTCGAACTCGCCGAGGCCGCGCCACCCCAGCCCGGACTCTTCACGGGCCTCGGCCTGTTCCTGTGCACCGGGGTGGCCCTGGTCGGCCTCGCCGGCGGCACGGTCCTGCACGCCTGGACGTACGAAGGGCATCTGCCGGTCCTCGGCGACTACCACCTGAGCACGCCCGTCGTCTTCGACTTCGGCGTCTATCTGCTGGTCCTGGGCGTGGCGCTGGACATCGTACGGGCGCTGGGCGCCAAGGTGGACCGGCAGATCGAGCGGGCCGCGGGCGCGCTGGCCCCGCCCGGCGGCCCGGCGGGAGGCCCACACTGATGACGGTCAGCGCCTCGCTCCTGGCCACCGCGGTGGTGCTGTGCGCGGTCGGCGGCATCCTCATGCTGACCCGGCCGCTCACCCGCATCCTGCTCGGCGCGGTCATCGCGAGCAACGGCATCAATCTGCTCGTCCTGTCCTCCACCGGCTCGGCCGGTGCCGCGCCGCTGCTCTACGGCGTACCGCTGAGCCGGGTCACGGACCCGCTGCCGCAGGCCATCGCGCTCACCGCGATCGTGATCACCCTTGCCACCACCGCGTTCCTCCTCGCCATGGCCTACCGCAGCCACCAGTTGACCGGCACGGACGAGGTCCACGACGACCTGGAGGACCGGCGCATCGTGCTGCGCGCCGAGGTACGGGGCGAGTGGGCGGAGCTGCGCGCACGCTACCGGGCCGAGCCCCACCGTACGGACGAACAGCGCGCCCGCTACCAGGACGAACGCCGCAGGCTCCGGGCCAAACTGCGCGCGGACCGCGCCCTGCAGGCCCGCGGCAGGTTCGCGTCCGGCGACCTGTGGCACGACGTGCTGGGAGCCGACCCGGCGGACTACCGGGCGAAGGCGGGCACGATGACCCCGGCGGTGGCGGCCGACGTGGCGACCGAGGAGGAGGACCTGCCGGACGACGACGGCGGCCCCGCCGGTTCCGGTGATTCAGGCCGGGGAGGCGCCGGATGAACGCGCTCGTTCCGCTGCCCGTGCTGCTCCCGCTCTGCGCCACCGGTCTCAGTCTCGCCTTCGGTACGAGGCTCGCCCGCTTCCAGCGCTTCATCAGCGTCCTCGTGCTCACCGCCGTGCTCGGCCTCTCAACCACCCTCATGATCGCGGCCGACCGGCGCGGCCCGCTCTCCGTCCACCTCGGCGACTTCGCCCCGCCGATCGGCATCACGATGGTCGCCGACCGGCTGTCGGGGCTCATGCTCACCGTCTCGTCGGCCGTCACCCTCGGCGTCCTCGTCTACTCGATCGGCCAGGGCATGGCCGAACGGGACAAGGAGACCCCGGTCGCCATCTTCCATCCCGCCTATCTCATCCTGGTCGCCGGAGTGTCCTGCACCTTCCTCGCGGGCGACCTGGTCAACCTCTACGTCGGCTTCGAGATCATGCTGGTCGCCAGCTTCGTCCTGCTCACCCTCGGCGGTACGGGCCCGCGCATCCGGGCCGGCTCCACCTATGTGATCATCTCGCTCTTCTCGTCGATGCTGTTCCTGACCGCCATCGCCATGACGTACGCGGCCACCGGCACCGTCAACTTCGCACAGCTCGCCCTCCGGATGCCCGGACTCCCGCTCGGCGTGCAGACCCTCATCCAGGCGATGCTGCTGACGGTCTTCGCCATCAAGGCGGCCGTCTTCCCGCTCGCCGCCTGGCTGCCCGACTCCTATCCGACCGCCCCCGCCCCCGTCACCGCCGTGTTCGCCGGGCTGCTCACCAAGGTCGGCATCTACTGCATGCTGCGTACGGAGACGCTGTTCTTCCCCGGTAACCGGCTGGGTGATCTGCTGATGGCCGCCGCGCTCGCCTCGATGGTCGTGGGCATGCTCGGCGCGGTCGCCCAGACCGATCTGAAGCGGCTGCTGTCCTTCACCCTCATCAGCCACATCGGCTACATGGTCTTCGGCATCGGCCTCGCCACCCGTGCCGCGTACGGCGGGGCCATCTTCTACGTGGTGCACCACATCACCGTCCAGACCACGCTCTTCCTGGTGGCCGGGCTCATCGAACGCCGCGGCGGCACCAACGAACTCACCAGGCTCGGCGGCCTCGCCAGGGCCGCACCGCTGCTGGCGGTCCTCTTCTTCGTACCCGCCATGAACATGGCCGGTATTCCGCCGCTGTCCGGCTTCATCGGAAAGCTCGGGCTCATGCGGGCGGGTGTCGCCGACGGCGGCGCCTGGGCCTGGACGCTGGTCGCCGGGGCGACGGTGACGAGCCTGCTCACGCTGTACGTCATGGCCAAGGTCTGGAACCTGGCCTTCTGGCGGGCCGCGCCACCCGGTCAGGCCGCGTACGGCACCGTGCTGGAATCCGCCGACAGCGATGACGACGACACCGACACCGGACCCGACCGCATTCCCGGCACCGGTGACGAAGGAGTGGCCTTCCCGCACGGCCCGGCCGGGCAGGCCATCGCGGCGATCCTTCACGAACGGGTCATCACGACCACGGTCCGGCCACCGCGGGCCATGACCGCCGCCACAGCCGCGGCGGTCCTGCTCGGGCTCGCCTTCACGGTGCTGGCCGGGCCGCTGACCGGCTACGCCGACCGCTCAGCCGCCGAACTCACCGCCAGGTCGCCCTACATCCAGGAGGTGCTGGGCAGGTGAGGAAACCGCTGATCACCTTCTCCTTGCTCGATCTCGCGCTGATCGCCTGGCTCACCCTCATCTGGGTCCTGCTGTGGTCCACCCTGACCTGGGCCAACGTCGTCACCGGCGTCGTCGTCGCGGTCGCCGTCTGCCTGGCCTTCCCGCTGCCCGGCGTCGATCTCGGACTGCGGCTGCACTTCTGGGGCATTCTGCGGCTCGGCACGTATCTGCTGTACGACATGTACACCTCGGCCGCGAAGGTCACCCAGCAGATCTTCGCCGGCAGCCCGCACCGGCCCGCCGTCATCGCCGTACCCCTGCGCTGCCGCACCGATCTGATGCTCACCGCGACCGCCGTCGCCGTGTCCAATGTGCCCGGCGGCACGATCGTCGAGGTGCACAGGGCCACCGCCACCGTCTATGTACACGTCCTGGACGCGGACCGGCCGGGAGCGCTCGACGCGGCCCGGCGGTCCGTCTGGCATCTGGAGGAGCTGATGGTACGGGCCTTCGGCACCCGCGAGGAGATCGCACGGCTCGCGGAGCCCCCGTCGGGCAGGGAGGAAACATGAGCACGCCCGAGACCGTCGACCACGTGCTGCTGGCGGTGTCCGCCGTGGCGATCGTCGTTGCCGGGGCACTGCTGCTCGTACGGATCCAGCGCGGCCCCTCCATGCTGGACCGGGCGCTCTCGCTGGACGTCTGCGCCGCGCTGATCATCGCCGGTCTGGGCGTCAAGTCCGCCCTCGCACGCGACGCGTTCTACTTCCCGGTCATGCTGGTCCTCGCCTTCCTCGGCTTCACCGGATCGGTGGGCATCGCCCGCTTCATCGCCGTACGGGACAGACCGCACACCCGCCGCAAGCCGCCCGGAGATACCGGCGAGGGGCGGCGGTGAGCGTCTGGCTGCGGGTCGCCGACACGGCGGGCGCCGTCGTGATCCTCGCCGGGGCGCTGATCTGCCTGCTCGGGGTGATCGGCATGCTGAGACTGCCCGACGTCCTGTCCCGTAGCCATGCCGCGACCAAACCGCAGACCCTCGGCCTGCTGTTGGTGCTGGCCGGTGTGGCCATGCGGCTGCACAGCGGCATGGACCTGGCGACGCTCCTGCTCGTCGGCTTCTTCCAGTTGCTGACCAGCCCCGTGGCGGCCCATCTGGTGGCCCGGTCGGCGTACCGGACGGGGCAGATCGACCACGGCGACCTGCTCGTCGACGAACTGGACCAGCAGCTCACCGCGGAGGCCGGGGACGTGCCATGATGCGGGCGGGGAACCGGGGCCGGACGCTGGGGGGCGGATGGAAAGCACGGATACGGTGCTGCGCGCGCTGCGCGGGGCGCAGAAGACGGCCAAGGGTGTCTCGCTCTACTCACGCCATGTGAACAGACCGGCCGGACGTCTACTCGCCGCAGGCGCGTACCTCATCGGACTGACACCCAATCAAGTGACGCTCATCAGCACCGCGTTCACCATGGGCGCCATCGCGGCGGTGGCCCTGGCGGAGCCGGTGTGGTGGCTGGGGTGCGTGGTGTACGCGGGCCTGGCGCTCGGCTTCGCCTTCGACTCCGCCGACGGGCAGCTCGCCCGGCTGACCGGCCGGGGCGGGCCCGACGGCGAATGGCTCGACCATGTCGTGGACTGCGCGAAGATGGTCCTCGTCCATACCGCCGTGCTGATTTCGTTCTACCGGTTCACCGAACTGCCCTCGGACACCTGGCTGCTGCTGCCGCTCGGCTTCCTGTTCACCGCCGTGCTCACCTTCTGTGCCGGGCTCCTGCGCGAACAGCTCGGCAAGAAGGCCGCGGTGGCGAGCGCCGCGGCGCCGGTGTCCCGGATACGGGCCGTGGCGCTGCTCCCCGCCGATTACGGGGTGTTCTGCCTGGTCTTCCTGCTGCTCGGCGAGCCCGCGGCCTTCCGGGCGGGGTACGCGGCGCTCGCCGCCGTGCACGCGCTGTTCCTGGTGGCCTTCCTGGCCAAGTGGTTCAGGGAGCTGAAAGCGCTCCGGGCCGGCTGACGAGCACGTCCAGTGCCCTGCGCAACTGGGTGCTGGACGTATGCACGGTGTACGGGAAGTAGACGACCTCCACGCCGACTTCGGCGAAGTCGCGCTCCAGCCGCCTGCCCTTCTCCGTACCCCGCCAGTCGTCGCCCTTGAAGATGACGTCGAACCGCACCTGCTGCCAGGTGTCGACCTTGTCCGGGACGGTCTCCACGAACGCCGCGTCCACGTACCGCACACTGCGGACGATCTCCAGCCGCTCGGGTAACGGGATCACCGGTGTGTGACCCTTGGCGAGCGCGGCCATCTCGTCCGAGACCACCCCCGCGACCAGGTAGTCGCACTGGCTGCGGGCGTGCCGCAGGATGTTCAGGTGGCCGACGTGGAACAGGTCGTACACGCCGGGCGCATAACCGATTCTGTGCTGCACCATCCGTTCTCTCCCCCACGGTGAACGCGATGTCCTTTCCAACGACCTTACTGTGAAGAACACTTGTGCAACGCGTGAACGGATAAGCTCACTGGGAGGCTGTTCCGGGGGGAAGGCGATCGTCCGATGTCCGCTGCCGCGCACCACACAGACAACCACTCGTTCGAGGGCCGCAGGCTTCTCGTGGTGTCCACCAACTACGCCCCGGAGCTGACGGGCATAGGCCCGTACGCCACCCAACTCGCCGAGCACTGGGCCGCGTCCGGCGCCCGCACCGACGTACTGACGGGCATGCCGCACTATCCGGCCTGGCGCACCGACGAGCGCTACCGGGGGCTGTGGCGCAAGCAGGAGCTGCGCGCAGGTGTACGCGTGCACCGGCGCCGTCACTATGTGCCGCCCCGTCAGACCGCGTTCCGCCGGGCGGCGTTCGAGCTTTCCGTACTCGCTCATGGCCTGCTGGACCCGCCGCCCGGGCGCTTCGACGCGGTGATCTCCCAGATGCCGAGCCTGGCAGGCGGCGTCATCGGAGCCAGGACGGCCCGAAGACTTGGCGTCCCCCATGTCCCCGTCGTCCAGGACCTGATGGGCGCGGCCGCCGCGCAGAGCGGCATCCGGGGAGGGGGCAGGGCGGCAGCGGCCGCAGCGTCCGCCGAGCGGTACGCGTTACGCGGCGCGGCCCTCGTCGGCGTCATCCACGAGAGCTTCATCCCCCGGGTCACCGCACTCGGCGTGGACCCGGGGCGCATCCGCGTGGTGCCCAACTGGTCACACGTACAAGGGCCTTCGGCCGACCGTGTTGCCACCCGCGCCCGGCTCGGCTGGCGCCCGGACACACCGGTCGTGCTGCACTCCGGGAACATGGGGCTCAAACAGGGCCTGGACGTCCTCGTCGGTCTGGCCAGGCTTGCGCCGGACGTCCGGGTCGTGCTGATGGGCGACGGCAACCAGCGCCCCGGGCTCCGCGAGCGAGCCCGGGGCCTGCCCAACGTTGACTTCCTGCCACCGGCCGGGGCGGACGAGTTCACCGATGTGCTCGCCGCCGCCGATGTGCTGGCGGTCACCCAGCGCGCGTCCGTGCTCGATATGAGCGTCCCGTCCAAACTCACCTCGTACTTCGTCTCCGGACGCCCCGTCGTCGCCTCCGTGGCCGACGGGGGCGGGACCGCCGACGAGGTACGCCGCTCGGGCGCCGGGGTCCTCGTCGCCCCCGAGGACCCGGCCGCCCTG
>DATCWZ010000288.1:0-4836 GCA_036566065.1 Streptomyces sp.
AGGCCGCCGCCGAAACCGCCGAGGCCGCCGTCGCTCTCCACCACCCGGTGGCACGGCACCACCACGGGCAGCGGATTGGCGTGCATGGCCGCCCCCACCGCCTGCGCCGCCCCCGGCTGCCCCACCCGGCGGGCCAGATCCCCGTAGCCGACGACTGTCCCGTACGGCACGCCGGACGCCAGCTCGCGCAGCACCTCGCGGTTGAAGCCGGAGGTCAGCGACCAGTCCAGGTCCAGCGAGAAGTCCCGCAGGCCGCCCGCGAAGTACGCCGCGAGCTGGCGCACCGGCTCCGCGAGCCGCGCCGATTCCGGCGCCCGCACCGGCTCCGCGCCCAGCCGTGTCCGCAGCAGACCGAGCGCCCTGTCCCGCACCGCCGGGCGGGCGTGGAAGACCACGCTCACCAGCCCCGTCCCGGTGGCGGCGAGCAGGAGCGGCCCGATATCGCTCGGCACGACGGACCACTCCACCGACTGCCCGTCCGCCTGCCCATTGCTGTCCATGCGCCCACCGTACGACCGCCCACCGACAGCCGCGGCCGTTCACCGGCGGACCGCGCCCCGCACCACATCGGGGCGGTTGCTGATGATGCCGTCCACGCCGTAGCCCTCCACCCGCTTCGCGGCCGCCGCGTCGTTCACGGTCCAGGTGTCCACCTGGAGGCGCTTGCCGTGGACGCCCTTCAGCCTGTGCACCTCGGCGACGTAATCCGCGCTGATCGTCGAGTACAGCGGGTTGATCCGGTCGGTGAACACCGCGTACGACGGCAAGTCGGCCACCGCCGGGGTGCCGAGGAAACCGGTCGTGACATCGCGACGCTGCCGGCGGACCGTGCGTACGCTGTCGGCGTCGAGGCTCTGGATGACCAGCCGGTAGTCGACATGGGTCCGGTCGAGCCAGCCCTCGTCGCGCAGGACCCGCAGGGTCTTCTTCTCGATCCCCGGATAGGTCCGCGGGTTCTTGACCTCCAGGAGCAGGTTCTGGTCGTTGCGCTCCACCCGCTCCAGATACCGGGCGAGGGTCGGGACCCGGGCGCCCGCGTACTGCCCGCCGAACCAACTGCCCGCGTCCAGCCGGGCGATCTCGGCGGCGGTGAAGTCCTTCACCGCCCAGGGCGCGCGGCCGGGGAAGACCTGCTCGGCGTCGGTGGTCCGCTTCAGGTTCGCGTCGTGCATCACGATCGGCACACCGTCCCTGGTGAGCTGCACATCGTTCTCCACCCAGTCGATGCCCAGGCCCTCGGCCGCGTCGACGGCCTCCAGGGTGTTCTCCGGTGCGTATGCCGAAGCCCCCCGGTGCCCGAAGACCACCGGGCCGCCACGCAGGGCGGCGGCCTGCGTCTGGCTCGCGGCGGGCAGCAGCGCACAGGCACCCAGCAGGATGGCTGCGGCGCTGGAAGCGGCTGCGGTACGTACGGACACATGTACTCCTCGCGCTGAGAAATGCAAGCGAAAGACCGGATACCGGATCACGAGCCGATCTCCGTGAGGATAAAATGCGGATCTCATGTTTGCTTGCCGGGCCTTGCCCCCCGGGGTCACCCCGAAGCCGGGCTTCCGCGAAGGGCACACCAGCATGCAGGGCACAGTTGACGGGTTCGGGTACGGCTTCGTGACTCCGGTCGTGGCGTTCCTGATGGCCTGCCTCGGTGCGGCACTCGGGTTGCGCTGCACGACCCGGTTCCTGCGGACCCACCGGTCCATCCGGCCCGGCTGGCTCGCCCTCGGCGCGACCTCCATCGGCTCCGGCATCTGGACCATGCACTTCGTCGCGATGACGGGCTTCAGGGTCCACGAGGTCCCGGTCGGCTACGACAGGCCCATCACCTTCGCCAGTCTCGCCGTCGCGGTCGTGATGACCGGCATCGGCATCTTCATCGTGGGCTACCGGGGCGCCGCGTCCATGGCGCTGGTCACCGGCGGCACGATAACCGGCCTCGGCGTGGCCTCGATGCACTATCTGGGCATGGCCGGGATGCGGCTCCACGGCACGCTCGAGTACGACACCGTCACCGTCGCCCTCTCCGTCGTCATCGCCGTGGTGGCCGCGACCGCCGCGCTGTGGGCCGCCGTCTCCGTCCGCGGATTCCTGCCCAGCCTCGGGGCCAGTGTGGTGATGGGCGTCGCCGTCAGCGGAATGCACTACACCGGCATGGCCGCGCTCCAGGTGCGCCTCCACCCCGCCGCCGTGACGGGCGTCCCGGCCGGTGACGGGCCCGCCGCGCTGATCGTGCCGATGCTCATCGGCCCGGCCTGCTTCCTGCTGCTGGCCGGGGCGGTCGTGATGTTCGACCCGGAGGTGGTGACGGGCACCCCGTACCGCCGGGACGGCGGCCGTCGGGCCGGTCGGTACGGCGCCGGGCAGGTCTACGCCATCCCCGCCCAGCGGCGGCGTACGGGCTATGAGACGCCCGCCCGTCGGGAGATCCGGCCACCGCGGCGCCGGTGAGCCGGCCCGGTTGTCAGTGCCGGGTCGTACGGTGGATTCATGCGGCCAGTTTCCAACATCGAACGTTCCGTGGCGCCTTTCGAGGTCATCAGCCCCTACCGGCCCAGTGGTGACCAGCCCGCGGCCATCGCCGAGCTGGAGCGGCGCATCCGCGCCGACGAGAAGGACGTCGTGCTGCTCGGCGCGACCGGCACGGGCAAGTCCGCCACCACGGCCTGGATGATCGAGAAGCTGCAGCGCCCCACCCTGGTGATGGCGCCGAACAAGACTCTCGCCGCCCAGTTGGCGAACGAGTTCCGTGAGCTTCTGCCCCACAACGCCGTCGAGTACTTCGTCTCGTACTACGACTACTACCAGCCCGAGGCGTACGTCCCGCAGTCGGACACGTACATCGAGAAGGACTCCTCGATCAACGAGGAGGTGGAGCGGCTGCGGCACTCCGCGACCAATTCGCTGCTCACCCGGCGCGATGTGGTCGTGGTCGCCTCCGTCTCCTGCATCTACGGCCTCGGTACGCCGCAGGAATACGTGGACCGGATGGTCCGGCTCGACGTCGGCGACGAGATCGACCGCGACCAGCTCCTGCGCCGCTTCGTCGAGATCCAGTACACGCGCAACGACCTGGCGTTCACCCGCGGCACCTTCCGGGTGCGCGGCGACACCATCGAGATCTTCCCGGTGTACGAGGAGCTCGCCGTCCGCATCGAGATGTTCGGCGACGAGATCGAGGCGCTCTCCACCCTCCACCCGCTGACCGGCGAGGTCATCAGCGAGGACCGGTCGCTGCACATCTTCCCAGCCAGCCACTACATCGCCGGTCCCGAGCGGATGGAGAAGGCGATCAGCGGCATAGAGACGGAGCTGGAACAGCGGCTGGCCGAGCTGGACAAGCAGGGCAAGATGCTGGAGGCCCAGCGGCTGCGCATGCGCACCACGTACGACATCGAGATGCTCCGCCAGATCGGCACCTGTTCCGGCGTGGAGAACTACTCGATGCACTTCGACGGCCGCTCGCCCGGCACCGCCCCGAACACCCTCCTCGACTACTTCCCCGAGGACTTCCTCCTCGTGCTGGACGAGTCGCATGTCACCGTGCCGCAGATCGGCGCGATGTACGAGGGCGACGCCTCCCGCAAGCGGACCCTGGTCGACCACGGTTTCCGGCTGCCCTCGGCCCTGGACAACCGCCCGCTGAAGTGGGAGGAGTTCCTGGGCAGGATCAACCAGACCGTCTATCTGTCCGCGACCCCCGGGAAGTACGAACTCTCCCGCGGCGACGGCTTCGTGGAGCAGATCATCCGGCCCACCGGGCTCGTCGACCCGGAGGTCGTCGTCAAGCCGACGGAGGGCCAGATCGACGACCTGGTGCATGAGATCCGCAAGCGCACCGAGAAGGACGAGCGGGTCCTGGTCACCACCCTCACCAAGAAGATGTCCGAGGACCTCACCGACTACTTCCTGGATCTGGGCATCCAGGTCCGCTATCTGCACAGCGACGTCGACACCCTGCGCCGCATCGAGCTGCTGCGCGAGCTGCGTTCCGGGGAGTTCGACGTCCTGGTCGGCATCAACCTGCTGCGTGAGGGGCTCGACCTGCCCGAGGTGTCGCTGGTGGCCATCCTGGACGCGGACAAGCAGGGCTTCCTGCGGTCGGGCACCTCGCTGATCCAGACCATCGGGCGCGCCGCCCGGAACGTCTCGGGCCAGGTCCATATGTACGCGGACAAGATCACCCCGGCGATGGCACAGGCCATTGACGAGACCAACCGCCGCCGTGAGAAGCAGATCGCGTACAACACCGAGCGCGGGCTGGACCCCCAGCCGCTCCGCAAGAAGATCAACGACATCGTCGCGGCCATCGCCCGCGAGGAGGTCGACACCGAGCAACTGCTCGGTACCGGCTACCGGCAGGCGAAGGGCGGCAAGGGTGCGAAGCCCGCGAAGACGCCGGTCCCGACGCTCGGGGACGGGGCGAAGACCGCGAAGTCGGCGAAGTCGGCCAAGGCCGCGAAGGCCGCGGGGAACGGCGCGGTGGTCACCGACCGGCCCGCCGCCGAACTCGTCGGGATCATCGAGGAGATGACCGACCGGATGCGGGCCGCCGCCGCTGATCTGCAGTTCGAGGTGGCCGCCCGGCTGCGGGACGAGGTCGGCGAACTGAAGAAGGAGCTGCGGCAGATGAGGGAAGTGGGCCTCGCCTGACGTGTGGTGCCCGCAGTGTTGCAGGACCGACACAAAAGAGGACGGGCTCTCCTGCGCGGCGGAGGCGACTGCGTAGGGTACAGGGGCAACCGCACCAGAACTGTTGCGGGGGACACAGTGAGAGGGGACAGCGCGTGGTGGACGTATCCAAGGGCAATACGCCCGGGGGCCCTGGCGTCAACCTGACCA
>DATCWZ010000425.1:0-4314 GCA_036566065.1 Streptomyces sp.
TTGTCCGGTACGGGCAGGCCGAGTTCGGCGTTCATCTCCTTGTAGATGTTGCGCAGCGAGGGAGGCGTCCGCACACCGGGCCGTACGGAGAAGCACAGCCCGTGCCCCTGGCCCTCGCCGTGGTAGGGGTCCTGGCCGAGGATGAGCACCTTGACCCGGTCGTACGGCGTGGCGTCCAGGGCCGCGAAGACCTCTTCGCGCGGCGGGTACACCGGCCCCCTTGCACGCTCCTCCTCGACGAAGTCCGCGAGCTCCTTGACGTAGGGCTTCTCAAGCTCCTCGCCGAGGACCCCGCGCCAGGACTCGGGCAGCAGGTCGGTGTAGGTCACGTCCACAACCTCCGGTAAGCAATCGGTTCTTGACGACAGAACCTACCGGGGACCACTGACATTCATCCTCGTAACGGCTTCGTGCGGTCGTGCCGGACCGGTGGACCGGCAGGACCGCACTAGCACAACCGCGCCGGGCCTACCAGCTCGCCTTGCGGAACAGCTCCCACATCTGCATGACCGTCTGCGGGTCCAGCGCCCGCTCGCAGCCGCCGATGTCCTCGCCCGCCGCCACGTACAGCTTGCCCTGCCACAGCGGCAGCAGACGGACGTCCTGGACGAGGATCTCCTGGGCCCGCTTGAACTGCGTTCTGACCGCGCCGCGGTCGCTCTCCTTGCGGGACTCGGGAAGCAGATGCTGGGTGATCTCGTTCGAGATGTACGGCGTGCCCGTGACGCTCTCCTTGCCGACGAACGGGGCGATGAAGTTGTCCGGGTCCGGGAAGTCAGGGAACCAGCCGCGGCCGAAGACGGGGTATTCACCCTTGGTGAAGCCCTCCTGGAAGGTCGTCCAGGGTGCGCTCTTCAGCGTGATCTTGAAGAGGCCGGACGCCTCGAGCTGGCGCTTCAGTTCGGCGAACTCGGGAGCGGTCGACGAGCCGTAGCGGTCGGTGGTGAACCAGAAGGTAAGATTGACGGGTTCCGTGATCCCCGCCTCCCTGAGGATGTCCTTCGCCTTGCCCTCGTCCGGGTCCCCGAACACGTCGAAGAAGCTGGTGGCGTGGCCCGAGATGCCCTTGGGAACCATGGAGTAGAGCGGCTCGGCGGTACCCTGGTAGACCTTGGCAACCAGGGCGTCACGGTTCACCAACTGGGCGATGGCCCGCCGGACCGCGGGGTTCGCGGCTGCGGAGTCCTTCGGGTTGAAGACCAGGAAGCGGATGTCGGCACCGACCGTCTCGACGATCTGCAGACCGTCGTTGTCCTTCTTGTTGCTCTCCAGGCTGACGACCTCCTGGGCGGTCAGACCGCGGTAGGTCGCGTCGATCTCCCTGTTCTTCAGGGCGCTCACCATCTGGGCGGAACTCCCGAAGTAGTGGATGGTGACGGCGCTGTTCTTGCGGTTGGCGAAGCCCTTGTAGTCGGGGTTCCTCACCAGCTCGGCCTTGGTGCCCGCTTCGTAGGACTCCAGGAGGTACGGCCCGGAACCGGTGACCTTCCCGTCGTTGCGGATCTTGTCCGCGGGGTAGTCGTCGGGAGCGACGAGTGACATCGCGGGGGTCGCGAGGATGAACGGGAACGTGGCGTCGGGCTTGTTCAGGTGAAAGATGACCGTGTCGTCGCCCTGGGCCTCCACCCGGTCGAGGGAGCCAAGCATTCCGAAGGGCCCGCCCTTGACCTTGATCGTCACGATCCGGTCGATGGAGTACTTGACGGCCTCGGCGTCGATCTTCTGCCCGTTGGAGAACTTGAGGCCCTCACGGAGTGTGCATCGGTAGGCCATGCTCGTGGCGTCGGTGAACTTGCAGTCCTCCGCCGCGTCGGGCGACGGACTCGTACTGCCTGTGGGGAAACTCACAAGCGTCTGAAAAACGTTCCGCATGAGCTCCCAGGAACCGTCCCAGGCTGCCGCGGGGTCGAGGGTCGAGGGCGAACTGGTCGTCCCGACCGCTATCTGCTGGTCCGTTTTCGCACCGTCGTCGGACAATAGACCGCATCCGGCCAGCAAAGAAAGGGAAGCAAGGGCTGCAGCGGCCTGCAGACTGGCCCGGTAGAACACGTGCACGCTCCTCGATCAGCCATGGGTCGGCAGACCATACCGCAGCGCCCCACCGGGTCAATCCTCGGGCCCGGCGGGGCACTTCGGTCATTCAGGCTAAATCGGGCCAGTCTGCTTTCAGCCAACACCTGCGTTCAGGAAAATGCCGCCGTCGACGACAAGGGTCTGGCCGGTGATCCAGTCGGACTGGTCGGAGGTGAGGAACGCGGCCGCACCGCCGATGTCCTGCGGCATCCCGAGCCGGCCGAGCGGATAGGCGGCGGCGGCCTCCGCCTCCCTGCCCTCGTACAGAGCCTGCGCGAACTTCGTCTTCACCACCGCGGGCGCGATCGCGTTGACCCTGACCCCGGGCGCGAACTCGTGCGCCAACTGGAGGGTCAGGTTGACCATGGCGGCCTTGCTCATGCCGTACGCGCCGATGAAGGGCGAGGCGGAGATGCCCGCGACGGACGCGATGTTGACAATCGCACCGCCGTTGTCCTTCTGCCAGGCCTTCCAGGTCTGCTGGGCGAACCCGAGCGCCGAGATCACATTGGTCTCGTAGACCTTGCGGACTACATTGAGGTCGAGGTCGGCGATCGGTGAGAACACCGGGTTCGTCCCGGCGTTGTTGATCAGGAAGTCGATCCGGCCGAACGCCTCCATGGCGCGCTCGACGGCCGCCGCCTGGTGGGCCTCGTCGTGCGCCTTGCCGGGAATGCCGATCGCACGGTCGGAGCCGAGCCGCTCGACGGCCTCCTTGAGCGCGTCCTCCCCGCGGCCGGTGATGCACACCCGGTCACCGCGGGCGACGAACGCCTCGGCGATGCCGTAGCCGATTCCCCGGCTCGCGCCCGTGATGAGCGCGACCTTTCCGCTGTCGTTGACAGTCATGGTGTCCGTTGCCCTTCGACAGTCAGTTGAGCGGTCCGCCGGCGATGTACATGACCTGCCCGGAGACGAAGCCCGCGTCGTCCCCCGTGAAGAAGGCGATGGCGTTGGCGACGTCCTCGGGGCGGCCCACGCGCTGGACCGGGATCTGGGTGGCGGCCGCGGCCTGGAACTCCTCGAAGCCCATGCCGACGCGGGCCGCCGTCTGGGCGGTCATCTCGGTGACGATGAAGCCGGGGGCGACGGCGTTGGCGGTAACGCCGAACTTGCCGAGCTCCTTGGCGAGGGTCTTGGTGAAGCCCTGCAGACCGGCCTTGACCGCGGAGTAGTTGGCCTGCCCGCGGTTGCCGAGGGCCGAGGACGAGGACAGCGAGACGATACGGCCGAACTTGGCCTCCACCATGTGCGACTGCACAGCCTTGGCCATCAGGAACGCGCCCTTGAGGTGCACGTTCATCACGATGTCCCAGTCGGACTCGCTCATCTTGAAGAGCAGGTTGTCGCGGAGCACACCCGCGTTGTTCACGAGGATCGTCGGGGCACCCAGCTCGGCGGCGACCCGCGCCACGGCAGCCTCCACCTGCGCGGCGTCCGACACATCGCAGCCGACGGCGAGGGCCTTGCCCCCGGCGGCAGTGATCTTCTCGACGGTGTCCTTGCAGGCCGCCTCATCGAGGTCGAGTACGGCGACGGCGCGGCCCTCGGCCGCCAGGCGTACCGCGGTGGCTGCGCCAATGCCCCGCGCCGCTCCCGTCACGATCGCGACGCGCTGCTCGGTGTTGGACATGCTGGTTCTCCTCGCCCTTGGATCGCGGCTCAGCGGACTCAGGATACTCCCGATGACTGAGCAACCGCTTAGTACCTTCAGCAGACGTGACGCTAGAAGCCCCGGCACCCGGTGTCAACGGCCCACGGGCTCCGGGGCACATGTCACACCGGCCGCCGCGGTCATCCGGCACGTTCACGGGGCCGGCGGCCGGGCCGGAAATCATCGCACCAGCAGGTCGAACAGCCGGTCGGCCTCGGCCGCCGGATCGGCCGTCAGACCGCTGTGCACGGTGCCCGGCTGAAGAACGGTGGAGCGGGGCGCGATCAGCCAGCGAAAGCGCCGCCCCGCGTCGTCGTCCGCGGCCTGCCCTGCTCCCTCTCCCCCGCCGCAGACCCCTTCGACCGCGCGCAGGGCCGCCTGTACGCCGCGTACGTCCGCGCGCGGGTCCAGTGCCCGGAGCTTCCGCTCGTCCAGGTACGTACGGGCCGTCACGAAGGATCTCGCCCCGCAGTACACGAGGACCCCCGCGTTGAAACACTCGCCGCGCTCTACGCGTGGGACGACGCGCAGCACCGCGTACTCGAAGACCTCGCGCCCGGTCACCGGCGGCCGTCCTCGCCGTCGCG
>DATCWZ010000084.1:0-3124 GCA_036566065.1 Streptomyces sp.
CCAGCAGCGCCCCCAGGTCGAAGGCCGCGCATCCCGTCAGGACCAGCGCGACGGCCGCCACCAGGTCCGAGCGCGGCCCGACCAGCGGCGTGGGGGTCTGCCCGATGACCGCCTGCGCGAACGGCGCCACGCCCATCGCGATGTACACGAACATCCAGAAGACGCCCTGGAGCAGCCGCCGCCGGGTGGAAAGGATCATGGTGGCGAGCCGCGTCCCCGCATAGCAGGTCAGCACGAGCTGCAGCCAGTACGCGGTGTCGCGCTCGCCCGTGCCCGGCTGGGCGGCGACCAGCGCGGGCAGGAAGCAGACCAGGCCCAGGATCAGCGGCACGGCCAGCGCCCGCGACAGCATCGCCCACGACATGGGCTTCGTCAGCGGCTCGACCGTCACCGTCACCGGCCCCGCCTCGCGCACGGACGTCATGCTCCCCCTGTTCTGTGCACGGACGTACGGGCGGTGAACACTCTAACGAAATCAGCCCACTTGAGGAGGTCCGATGGCTAGGCTGTGAACCGTCGGCCGAGGTTGAGGGGAACCCTGGTGAAGGTCCTGCACATCGTCACGCTGCACACCCCGGACCACGCGTTCGGCGGCCCGACCCGGGTGGCGCTGAACCTGTCCAAGGTCCAGCGGGCCCACGGCGACGACGCCAGGATCATGGCGCTCGGCGACGGCTTCGACGGCGCGCTGCCGCGCGAGGTCGAGCACGTCCCGGTCCATCTGTTCCAAGCCCGCCATCTGCTGCCAATGTTCGAGGTCAGCGGCATCACGTCCGGCGCCCTGCTGCGGCAGGCCCGCCGCATGATGCGCGGCGCCGACCTCGTCCACGTCCATCTGATGCGCGACCTGGTGACCCTGCCCGCCGCGCTGCTGGCCCTGGCCACCCGTACCCCGCTCGTCGTCCAGACCCACGGCATGGTGGACCCGACCGAGAAGCGGGTCGCCCAGCTCACTGATCTGCTCGGGGTACGCACGGTGCTGCGCCGCGCCGACGCCGTACTGCATCTGACCGAGCGGGAACGCCTCGATGTGAACGCCGTGGCCGCGCCCGTCGCCCTGACCAACACCGTGCGGCTGGTCAACGGCGTGCGGCCGCAGGACCGCAAGCCCGCACGGGAGCAGGGCAGGCCGCCCACCATTCTCTTCCTCGCCCGGATCCAGCAGCGCAAGCGCCCCGAGGACTTCGTCGCCGCGATGCCCGCGGTCCTGGCCAGGTACCCCGACGCCCGGTTCGTCCTGGCGGGACCCGACACCGGCGCGCTGCCCGGCACCCTGGCGCTGGCCCGCAGGCTCGGCGTGACGGGCTCGCTGGACCATGTGGGGCCGCTCGGCCACGAGGAGGTCCTCGCCGCCGCGCGGGCCGCCGATGTGTACGTACTGCCGTCGATCGAGGAGCCGCTGGGCGTCTCGGTCCTCGAAGCGATGTCCGTCGGCACCCCCGCCGTCATCACCCGCACCTGCGGCCTCGGCCCCGATGTGGCGGCGGCCGGTGCAGGCCGGGTGATCGACAGCCGCGTCGGCGAGGACGCGGAGAACGCCGCGAAGGTCGCCCGGGCCGTCCTCGAACTGCTGGAGCCCGAAACCAACGCGCAGGCGGGCAAGGCGGCCTGGGACCTGGTCAACGAGCACTTCACCATCGAGGCCGTGACCGGGACCCTCCGGCGGACCTACGAGGACGTGGTCCGCCGGGGGGCCCGCCACGTCAACGCGTCTTCCCCTCACGCGTCTTGAGCCCGATCTGCCAGCGGTAGAAGCTCATCGCCAGCGCGAAGTCGAAGCCCGCCCTGCCGTCCAGGAAGCCCCGCCGGTAGACGTACATGTACGCGAACGACACCAGCGGCTTGAACGGTGCCTTGTGGAAGAGCTGGCCCTGACGGGACTTCACCTTCCGTATCTGCTCCTTGACATCGGGATGGTGTTCGAGCCACGCCTCCCAGTCCGAGTAGCGGTTGTGCCGGGCGAACCAGTCCGTCACCGGGTCCAGGTCCTGGTGTTCGATGGGATGGCGCAGCGCGCCCACCGACGCCGCGACCGGCTGGTAGTGGCCCTCGACCTCCCCCATCCCCGGGGCGTCCAGGTCCCCGACCTCCGGGTAGCGGCACCGGGTCCGGTCGGTCAGCGACCGCTTGCGGATGGTGTAGCCGTGCCGCAGCCGCTTCCCGCAGAACCAGTAGCCCAGCGGGATGTCGTACGCGGCGGGCCTCGGGGCCGCCGGATCGGCGAATGTCTGCCGCAGTTCGGCCAGGAGCCCCGGGCTGAGCCGCTCGTCGCCGTCCAGCAGCAGGATCCAGTCCAGATCCGTGCGGACATGGTCCAGGCACCACTGCTTCTTGCGCGGATGCCCGCCGTCCCAGGTGTACGTGACCACCTCGGCCCCGCACTCCTCGGCGATCTTCGCCGTGTCGTCCGTGCTGTGCGAGTCGACCACGACGACCGCCTCGAAGTGGCCGATGACCGATGTCACCGCCTCGGCGATGTTGAGGCCCTCGTTCTTCGTGGGGATCGCCACGGCGATGGGCAGCTTGCTCATCCGTTGTCTCCTTGGGCGTTGTCTCCTCGGGGCAGCCAGGCGTAGCAGCCTGTGGAGGTGAAGGTGCGGGCCGACGCGGGGACGGTGATGTCCACGCGCTTGCCGGTGGCGGACGACCCCGACGCCAGCTCCTTACCGCCCGCCCCGGCCAGCGTCCAAGCGCAGTCGCGGGTCGGCGAGACGGCGTGGTAGCGGCCCGGCCGGAGCTCCTTGCCCGTGTGCGTGCCGTCGGCGTAGCTCAGGGCCGCCTCGGCGACCAGGTCCCGGTGCCCGGTGCACAGGTGTGCCACGGCCGGTTTCGCGCCGGTGATCTCGCCGCTGGCGATCGCGCCGACGGCGATGTCCCGGTCGACCTTGACGAGATAGTCCAGCCGGTCGCAGGTCTCCTGGCCGGTCTGCAGCACGGCGGCAGGATCCATTCCCTTGGGGACCCGGCCGGTCAGATACTCCTTCTGCTTCTTGGTGTACGAGCCCGTGGCCGGTGCGGCCTGCCCGGCGGACACCGTCGGCCGCGGGCTCGCTTTCGTCCCGGGCCCGGCGGAAGGCGCCATCGAGACCACGCCCGGTCCGGCGGCAGGCGAGGAGGCGGTCGC
>DATCWZ010000083.1:0-3647 GCA_036566065.1 Streptomyces sp.
CGCGACACCGTCAGCCCGTCCGACACCGTCAGCAGCACGCTGTCCATCCGGGCGTCCGCGCACACATGGTCGTTGAACGCCCGGATGTCCGCCGCTGCCCCGGTCGCCTCCGGGTCGACGACGTCCCCGTGGAACAGGACGTTGTCCGTCACGATGACCCCGCCCCTGCGCATACGCGGCACCAACTCCTCCCAGTACGGGATGTAGTTGCCCTTGTCCGCGTCCAGGTAGGCGAGGTCGATGTGCGGCTCGGACGGCATGGCCCGCAGGGTGTCCAGCGCGGGCGCGATCCGCAGGTCGATCCGGTCGGCGACGCCCGCCTTCCGCCATGCCTCCCTGCCGTACGCGGTCCACTCCTCGGAGATGTCGCAGGCGATCAGCAGCCCGTCATCGGGCAGCGCCTGGGCCATCGACAGGGCCGAGAAGCCGGTGAAGGTGCCGACCTCCACGATGTGCCTGGCTCCAGTCAGCCGGACGAGGAACGCCAGGAGCGGGCCCTGTTCCTCGGCCGACTGCATTCCGGCGACATCGGGGAGCTTGGCGTACGTCGTCTCCACGAGCTCACGCTGTACGGCGTCCAGCGGCGGGTTGTGCGCCAGCGCGTAGGCGTACAGCTCATCGGTGATCTTGGTTTCGTTGCCCTTGGTCATGCCGGAATCCTCGCACCGCCGTCGGCCCGCAGGAAGCGGCGCACGATCTCCTCGCCCGCCACGACACCCCTTTCGTGCAGTACGTCGACATTCGGGGCCTGCCAGCCGCTGTCGGCCAGCTCCCCGTGGCCCGGGCGCCAGGCCCTGTCCGCGGCGAGCAGCAGGTCGGTGTCCAGGAGGGAGTCACCGGCGGCGAGTGTCAGCGTGGCGCCGGTGCGGCGGGCGACCTCGGCCATGGCGGCGCTCTTGGTGAGCGGCTTGGGCACGGCGTAGATCTTGCGGCCCTGCAGGGACACGGTCCAGCCGAGCGGGTCCGCCCAGCCGGCCAGTTCGTCCACCCAGCCCGCCGGCAGCAGGGCGCGTTCGACGACCAGATACGCGAAGACGTCCTCCGCGACGCGTTCCTTGAGCAGCCAGGTGGGGTCGGCGGCGGCGAGGAGATGGGCGCGGACCTCCGCGAGCGTGGCGCACTCACCGGCGAGCCTCCCGGCCACCTGTGTTTGCCAGTCCGGGTCGGAGACCCCGTCGACCAGCAGGTGTCCGCCGTTGGCGCAGATGGCGTACGTCGGGGCGGGTCCCGGGAGGCGGATACGCCCGTACTGCTCGCGGGTGCGGGTGGTGGTGGGTACGAAGACCGTGCCGCGGGCCAGCTCGTCGAGCAGGGAGGCGGCCGCCTCCGTCATGTAGGACAGCGGCCTGTGCTCGTAGACCTCGACGCACAGCAGCCGGGGGGCCTCGTCGTCCGGCACGGTCAGGTGGAGCGCCGCCGCCGAGTAGATGAGGGTGCGGTCGAGGTCGCTGGCGACCAGCGTCAGCGGCGAGGTCACTTGCCCGCCACCGCCTTGCCGTCGGCGCCCGTCGCGCCCCGGGTGTACTTCGGGTGGATCAGCCCGACACAGGTGTACGGCAGGCCGTCGACCTCCTCGACGGGAACCCCGCGCTGCTCGGCGAGCAGCCGTACATGGGCGATGTCGTCGCCCGCCCCCCGCTTGGCCAGGATCTTCCAGGGAACGCGGCGCAGCAGGACCCGCGTCGCCTCGCCGACACCCGGCTTGACGAGGTTGACGTCATGGATGCCGTACTCCTCGCTGATCCGTTCGACGGCGGCCCAGCCCTCCCAGGTGGGCGCGCGGTCGGCGGCGAGCAGCTCCTTGGCCTGGGCGTCGACCGCGTCGGTGACCTCGTCGAAGCGGGCGGCGATCGTGTCCAGGAAGTAGGTGGACACATCGGAGTCCGCGAGTTCGCGGTAGAACTTCGCGCCGTGGAAGTCGTTGGGCCCCACGAGGTCGGAGCGCAGGACCGTACGGGAAATGAGGCCGGACACCGTGGAGTTGAGGCAGGCGGACGGGATGAGGAAGTCCTCGCGTGTTCCGTACGTCCGTACGCAGCCGCCCGGGTCGGCCAGGACGGCGATCTCCGGGTTGAAGTCGTCGAACTCCTCCAGCGCGGCGGCCAGTTCGCGGGTGATGGCACCCTTGCCGGTCCAGCCGTCGACGAAGACGACGTCCGCGGGGTCGTGGTGGGCGGCCAGCCAGCGCAGGGCGTTGGCGTCGATGCCGCGGCCCCGGACGATGGAGACCGCGTAGTGCGGCAGGTCGAGTCCGTGCCGGTGCTGTGCCCAGCGGCGCATGAGGATGCCGACGGGCGTGCCCGCCCTGGCCAGCGAGACGAGTACGGGGTGGGGGCCGCGTTCGGCGATGACCGTCTCGGTGACCGTGCCGACGGCGCGGGCGATGCGGGCGGCCGACGCGGCCAGGGCGGACTTGAACAGCTCCTGGTAGCGGGCCGTGGGCTGGTATTCGACGGGCAGCGACTCCGCGTAGTGGGCGCCGCCGGCCTGTATCGCCTCCTCGCGCTCCTCGGTAGGTGCTTCGAGCGGCGTGTCCGAGAGGTCCTGGAGCAGCCAGCCGACGTCGTCGGGGGCGTAGGAGGAGAAGGCGGGTCCCCGGAGGGGTTCGGGCAGCATGGAGGGTTCCTGCCGTTCGAGGGCGGGGGCGTGGTGGGACGGGGCGCGGGAAGGGACGTACGAGGGGACGACCGCGAGCAGCACCCGGCCGGTGTGCGCGGCGAGCTGTGCCAGCAGGCCGTCGGGGGCATGCAGTGCGGGGGTGTCGCCGACGGAGTCGACGACCGCCACGACGGCGTCGAAGCCGCCGCCCGCCACGTTGTACGCGTACCGCTCGCCGGGTCCGTCGGCCGGGTCGTCGTGGGCCGGGAAGACCAGGCGGCTGCGGATGGCGTACCCGGGGTCGTCGACCGCGAGTACGGGCGACCTGGTGGTCGTCGAGTACCGCACCTCGGCGGTGGTGGCCGCCTCCAGGGCGGTGCCGAGCCGCAGCGGCGCGTACATCAGCTCCTCGAAGCCGAGGACGAGCACGCGCCGGGCGTCGCCCAGTGCGTCGGCGATACGGGCGGCCATGCCGGGCAGGGCCGCTTCCAGGGCGGCGCGGTGCGCGGGGGTGAAGCCGTGTCGCCCGCCGTCGGGCACTCCGGCGGGCCAGTCCAGCTCGATACGGGTATGGGTCGGCCGGGTACGCGGCGGCGCGGGCACATCCGTACCGGCGGGGCCGTCCGCCTCCTGGGCCGCCACCAGTCGCAGGCCCTTGGCCAGGACGTCGTCCGGCAGGGTGACCGTGCCGGAGCAGCGCGCCACCAGGTCGACGCGGGCCCCGATCTCGGACGCGAACCGGGTGAGCCGCTCCTGGTCGGCGGCCGACCTCGTGTCCACCAGGGCGACGATGACGTACCGCTCGCGCGGGTGCAGCCCGTGGAGCACGCGGATGGTGTTAAGGACGGTGTTGCCCGTGGAGAACTCGTCGTCGACCAGCACGAGCGGCGCGGACGGCGCCGAACCGGCCGGCGCGGGTTCCGGGCCCGTGGTCAGCAGGGCCGGGTCCTCGGGCAGCAGCAGATGGGACGAGGCGTGCGAGTGCGCCTCCTCGAAGCCGCCGGCCCGGGCCACGCCCGCGACGGGGCGGCGGGTCGAGTGGAGGTACG
>DATCWZ010000082.1:0-7519 GCA_036566065.1 Streptomyces sp.
GCGCCAGCCGCATCTCATTTGTTCCGTAGAGATCGACGGCGTCAGCCTCAGGCATCACCCGGAGAACCGTGCCACCGCGCACTATCGCGTATTCGACCGTCCCACCGCCGAGCGTCCCGCGCACCCCTTTGGCAGGCTCCACTTCGACGACCACCAGGACATCCATCTCTGTCGTGATCCAGACTTTAGGGCCGGTATCGACGTGCCTATTCTCAACGCCCTGAGTGAAGGTCGTCGACTCAGAGGACGCCTTGGTCGCCGAACCCGAGGGCGACGGAACGCTCCCCGTCCATGATCTGTCCGTCAAATGTTGCGGCAGGGTGCCCCCCACGTCTGCATTTACGCTGCCCGAACGAGTCCCTCCGCTGCTGGTGAACGTTTCCTGCTGGCCCAACGCCACGGTAATTTTACGGACTGTCGTCAGTGAGGCGCCCCCGACGTTCGACTTTCCGGGTAAGCCGAAGAGCCGGACCCTGATAGTGCGTCCTTGCGCCTGCACCGTTACGTCCGCTCCGTACGCGGTTTTCATCCACTGCCTCGGGTCCTCAGAGGGCAGTTTCAGTCCGGAGCACAACGCCTCGGGATTGATCACCAAATTATTGACGCTAAATGCGGCGGCGATGGAGCGGTATGCGGAGGAACCGAACGGCAGATTCCCGTTCGCCAGCTTTACTATCGTGTCAAGAAGGCCAGGAATATACGCGTGGACGACGTCTGACCTTTGCCAGGATTCGAACGTCGTCTCGTGCGGCGCCTTGGGCCACGCGGTCTCTCCCAGAGGCGGCTTCTCGGGAAGTAGTTCGGTCGGCCATCCTGTCCTCACCGACACCTCCCCTTGGGCGAGCGGCCGAATCTTGTTCACACTCTCCATCAGGTCCAAGCTGAGGGTGCCCGTGATGTCGAAGATCGCCGATCCTGAAGTGCCTTCCACGGATGTGAGGGGGGCCCAGAGTGTATTGCTGATCTGCTGTCCGCTGGTAGAGCGGCTCGTTCGGCGCGTCTCGAGCCCGCCCGACTCGAGGGCGGGAGTCGCGCCGTGCTGTTCCGAGCCGTTACTGGCCCCGATCGCCAAGCCTCGAAGAGTGCTGCGGGTGCTGCCCCGGGTCCTGGACTGTTCAGTGGTGGTGATAGCGGTGTTCTCCCGGACCACCGTTTCCGTCGGGAGAGTCCCTCGAAAGGTTGGCTCCTTCTCCCCCTGCCTCCACCGGAGGCGAAGGGAGACATTGCGTGGGCCGCGGCCTGTTTTGTTGTCTTGCAGGCCTATCAAGATGCCCTCCTGGGCAGCCTGATCGTAGTCGGCTTTCAGACGGCGCTCCAGTGGCTGTTCGCTGAGTGCGATGAGGTTCATGATCTGGCTCTCCCGCTTCCGGGGGTCACGCGAGAACACCAATCGACCGTCCTGCTCCTCGGGCAATAGGCCGAGCTTGCGCAACTCGGCCACAACCTCGCCATAGAGCATGTTGAACCGCTTGACATTTTCATGTTCAGGGCTCAACTGAATCCGCGCCAGCCCCGCTCCTCGCATCTGACCAGGGCCGGCGCCGATGAAGTCGGGCGGCCTGGCCTCCCGGCCAGGGGGCGGCTCAGCCTCGGGGTCGCCCCTGAGCGTGGCCGACGGACCGTCCCCGGCCACCACGGCGTTCGCGTCCACGGGCAGCCCGTGGCGGTAGGCGTCCGGTTCGGGAAGCCGGAAAAGTACGGTGCTCTGGCCTGTGATTTCCTTAGGCTCGTCCTCCTCAATGAGTTGGACCGTCACCTTGTGCTCGACCTGCATCTTGAAGGCCTGAGTTCGGCCTGCCCGCAGGCCGAACCGATCCGCGATGATGCGAAACGCGGTCGTGCTCGCCTCCTGCCCGTCTGACTGTGATGCGCCTCTGTCGAAGGCGGGCACGGTCCAGCTCGGCTGAAACCCGCCCAGGTCCGCTTCCACTCCCGAGGTGACGTCGGTTTCCCGGGACCGTCCCGTCGTCTGTTCCCCTGACACGGTGGAGGTACTGATTACTGCGCTGTCCAGATTGTGCTCCGTGGTCGACCTCCCGACCGGTTCGGCCGTGTCGATCAGTGGCGTGCTCTCCACCCTGATGAGCCCCAACGCTTTCCCGTTCGCGATGATCGGCCAGACCAACCCGTACGGCCCCTTCGTCGAATTCATGAGATTGCTCGGCAGGATGTGACGGATCAGGGTGAAGAGGCCGTCACGGGTCGAGTCGTCGATCTTGCCATTGGGCAACTCCCTGATCGTGTCCTCGTACAGTTCGCTCAGGCCGTCCGTCGCCAGGAGCACGTAGCGCTCCGGGAGACCCGGCCGCCGATCTTCGGGCCCCAGCCTGACGCGCTGTTCCAGCGTGCCCCCTTCGTGGGCGTGCGAGATCCAGACTTTCAGGCTCGCCGCCTCTGTACCGGCGGAGGCTCGGACCTCCTGAGTCTCGGTGCCGTAGGGGGTCGCTAGCTCGATCGTCCAGAAGGCGCCCGGTGCCGCGTACAGGACCGACCTGCCCAGATTGTCATCGACCGCGCCTACCCTGGCGTTGTTGGCGGTTCGTCCGGTCGTCGACTCGTCCAACTCGCGAGAGTATGAAGCGCGGAGCACGAGACGCTTGATGGCAGCTATCAGAGAGTCTGGGGGGGCGATCGTGGCAATCAGCTTGAACAGCGGGGAGATATCGAGCGATTTTTTCTGATCTCGGACGTTAAGGTGGAGGGTAGTCGAGGTCGAGATGCTGTCTCGGGTCTGGTAGCCGCGTATCATCTCCGAGCCCTGCGTGGGATTATCTACTACTTCCCACAACTCTCCGACATGCAAGCGGAACGTCAGCGCCATCTCGTTCCGCAATGGCAGTGTGAAGCCGTCATTCCCCACCAATTGGCCGAAATTCGCGAATCCCAGCTGACCCACCACCTCGGCGGCCAGGTGAAGATTCACGCCGTTGCGGGACAGCATGTCGTTGGCCACGCTGCTCACCTGGTTCAGGTTCGACAGATTCGCCGGCACGCCGGTAATCACCTCGTCGGCGGATGGCCGAGTACGGGCCACGGCCGTCTCGTACTCGACGCGCCGTTCCTCCGCCAGCCGAGCAAGCTGGGCGATTTCCGGCGGGATCGTGGTGGCTTCCTGGGCCGAGGGAAGGGCGCCGTAGGCGTGCTCCAGTTCCGTGTAGGCGTCGCGAGCCCGCTCCGCTCGGCGGCGTGCCTCCTCGTATGCCTCCTCCATGCGCAGATGGCGGGTCGCCTCGGCGTCCTGCTGCTCCTGCTTGAGTCGTGCGTCGGCCTCCCGCTTGGCGTGTAGGCTGTCCTGTTGGGTTGCCGCCTCGCGCGCGCTCTCAGCCAACTCCTCGGCGTTCTCCAGGGCCTGCAAGAGGCTCTCCGACCGGGTATCGCGGCGGACGGCCAAATCCGTCTCGGTCTTGGTCAGCGTCGCCACCCACGACCTGGCGTCCCACAGGAGGTCGGCGATGGTATTGGGTGAGGCGACGGCCGCCCTGAGCGCGGACAGCGGTGCGGGGAGGGGGTGTCCGATCCGCTCCAGCTCTGTTGCCAGCTTCTTGATTTCCGCCCCGATTTCCCTCCGCTTCGCGGCGTCGGCCTCCTGCCACTTCCGGGACAGGTACCTGTGCTCGTTGAGCCGCGCGGTCACGCAGTGGTCCGTGGCCGACCGTGCCGCGGGAGGCAGGAAGCGGCGGATCACGCCCTGCTGAGGCCGGGCCATTCGCTGGAACGTGTCGGTTATGTCGTGCACCATCACCCTGGGCACGACATCGTTCGCCAGCCTCGGGGCCAGCCGGGTCAGGTGCGGTTCTTCCGCGGTGCCCGCTCGCACCTTGGTACGGGCCAGGCGGCCGCCGCGCACGTGTCCCACCTCGAAGCGGAAGTACTGCGCCCGCCCGCCTGGCAGATCGACCCGAAGCGTGTGCGTGCTCCTGTCGACGGTCAGGCCGACGACCGCCTTGGCGAAGTCGTGCCGGTCGATCTGTTCGATCGCATCCGCGATCTCGGCCGAGGACAGGTCCTCCGGCTCCTCCCGGCCATCGGCGACGAACCGGCTGCCCTTGATGGGGTGCGCGTTCACGCTGCCCCGGCCACCAGCGGTGACGGGGACACGGCTCGCCAGGACGTGTTCTTCGGGGTGGTCGCTCGCCGTCACCTCGCGGGGCCCCGTCAGCGCCTCGGTGATGCTTACCGGTGCGGGGTCAGCGGTCCGGCCAAGATCGGTCGAGGTCGCCGGCCGGCTGGGCGCCGTCTCGACGGGAGGCGTACCGCTGTGGACCACCGTCTCCGTGTTCGGCGACGCCTGAGTGCCCTGCGCGTCGGGGTGAGCCGTCGCGCCGGAGGTGATGGCGGACGTGGTCTGCCCCGTGACCGCGGCGGCGGGCTGGGCGGTGGCGGAGATGGAGCTCGTCGCTGCCTCTGCGCCGGCCGTCTGACCAGGAGCGTTCCATGCGGCCTGCGGCCCGCCCGGTGCGGCCGATACCCGCACGGCCATCTGCGTACCGGTGTGCCCGGTGGCGTCGCCTAGTGTGGGCGCGGGTGTGGGGGACGCCCCGGACGGCGAGACCTGCGTGACACTGTGCGCGGTGGCGTCGCCGGGGGTGGGCGTGACGGACGTCGACGTCGAGGGCTGCGCGGCGAGTTCGACCCTGTCGCCGGGCGTGGGTGGGGGCGGTGTGGCGGCGGCCTGCGGGACTTCGGTGAGGTCCGCTCGGTGGGCGTTTCCGCCGTCCGTGCCGGGAGTCGTGGCCTGGGCTTGATCGGCGGTGCCGTCCGGAGTCGGGTGATCCGGCGATGGGACGGCAGGGCCGTCGGCCGGCGCGGGTGTGCCCGGGACTTCGTGTCGCTGCTGGCCGGAGGTGTCGAAAGCGTCGCCGGTCGAGGGGATGGCGATGCCCGGGCCGTTTTCCTCGCGGCCGGGGGCGGAGACGCGCCCGGCGCCCGCGGCGTCGGCCAGGTCGGCCGCGTGCTGCGCTTCGTGGAGCGACGTGAGTGGTCTGCTGACCGCCGCGAGGACTTCGGGGTTGAACGGGCTGATCGTGTTGGTACGGCCGGCTCCCCCCATGGCCGCGCCCAAGAGGTCGGCACCGTCCGGCAACTGCCACTGCCCGTACACCAGCCCGTTGGCGCCGATGCTGGCCAGCGGCGAGGTGATCATATTGCCGATGCCCGTGGACAGCACGCGGCCGGGGTACCGCCTGAAGGCGTTCCCTACACCGGGCGCGTTGCCCGCCGCGCTGTTCAACCCCCTGACCAACGGCAGCCGGTCCACCAGCCTAGAGACGCCGGGGGCCACCCGCATGCCGATGACCGCGCCGGCACCGCCACCCAGGCCGGACGCGAGGGTCCTCTCCCAATCCCAGCCCTGGCGGCTTCCGCGGCGGTTCTGCTCGGCCTGGGCGCCGCCGTCGATGACGGTCTCCTCCGTGAGTTCCTCGATGATCTCCCGGCCGGTGTGACTGCTGAGCAGTCGCCCGATCATGCCGTCGGAGGAGGCCAGCCGGGACGCCGGCCCTACCATGCGCGTCTCCGCCGGCAACCCCGCCACACGGACCAACCGTTCGTAGATCGATTTGATGGACGCGCGGGTGCGGGCGGAGATCGGGCCAAGGAAACTGGTCGTGCTGCCGGCGGAGAAGAAGGCCGACAGCAGGGCGATGTACGCCGCGGTCAGCCCGACCCAGAACGCGATGTTGATCGAGATCTTGGTGTACTGGATCTCGACGGCGAAACTGTGGGCCTGATAGGCGTACGCATGATGGTCGGCGGCGACCGCGGGCAGACCATCGTCCTCGGAGAGTACGGCGTCCAACCGGTCGGCGAACGCCTGGAATGATGACGCTCGCCACCCCTCCTTGATCAGAGCGGCGGCCTTGCCGAGGGGGGCGAAGGAGTTGATCAGGTGGGTCATCGCCGCCCAGTGGGCACTGGCGAGCTCGTCCATCCCCTCCGGGTCTCCGGCGGGCCAGGGGCTGCCGTTGCTGACGAGCGCGACGAAATCATCCGCCCAGGGCGGCAGCGACTCGCCCCACGCCGGCATGACGTCGGTGACCCGGCCGATGCCGGCCGCGAGGTCCCGGTCCGGGGAGGTGATGTTGGGTTCGAGGCCGATACCTGGATCGCCGTTGACGCCGCTCGGGCTGAAGCCGCCTACGCTCACCTCAGATCCGGTTCAGCAGGCTTTTCACCGCTCTCGCTTGTTCCGCATCCATTCCGATCGCGTGTTCGGCGCTCTGCCGTACCTCGTCACCGAGCTCGCTGAGCTGCTTGACGTAGGCGGTTCCCCGATCATCGATGAGGGTGGGTCCGGCCAGGTACGCGTTACTGAACTCCAGCCCCGCGTCGTCGTCGCCCCATGGCGCGGCGGCGGTGAGCCGTTGGATCTCCGCCATCGTGGCCTGCCACGACCTGTCGAGGTCGGAGCTCGCCGCCGCCCAGTCGGCCAGCCCGCGAGAAAGTATCTGGGGACGGATCTCCAAATACTTGATCTCGAACACGGCTCAGCTCTCCTTTGGCAGGCGCCGGGACATCTGCTCCAGCACCGTCTCGAGGTCTCCCTCGAGATGGGCTCTCATCTGATCGACGGGAATGAGTTGTTCGAAGAGTTTGAGGACCTCTTCCCGGGCGTGGCCCGCGGCTCGCTGGATGGTCTCGGTGATGGAGTCGGCCAACACGCGCGCATTCTGGCGCCGGTAGATGCGCGGATCGAGGTCCAAACTCGTCAGCTCACCGCGTGCATCGACCGTCGCGGTCACGAACCCGTCCGGTGATTTCGCCGTTATCCTGATCGCACGAGCCCTCGCGTGCACGATGGGCGCTTCCTGCTCAAGCCGCAGGAAATCGTTCCGCAGCTCCTCCGCGTATTCCCGCAGTCCCGTTGGGTCAACGCTCATTCCACCCCCAGCCTCATGCCGTTCGCGTCGATGTGGTCACTATTCAACGTCGGCATTGTGACATCCCGAACGATTGGTCGGCTAGTGTGTCGGTTCCTATTGATCACGAGGGATATCCAGGAGGACGGCCTCCTCGCGGAGATCCCGCACCTCGTCACGGGCGACCCAGCGCCTGTGAACGCCCCGCTCGATCCGCTCCATCCCCAGCGCCCGGGCCACGGGCAGCAGACCGCCCGTGTACTCGATGAGCAGATCGTCGGCACGCTCGGCATGCACCCGGCACGGTGCGCCGCGCCGCTCGCACATCGTGGTGACGTGGAAGATCGCCTCGCACTGCTCCGCGGGCACGGCCCGCACGTGGAGGCCGGGCTCCACCTCCTCGAAGCCTTCCGCGGGCTCGCCGCGGCGCAGCCGTATCCACAACCCGTCGTGGCGCGCGTCGGGACTGGCGGGGTAATCGGCACCTCGCCACCGCGCCCGATAGGAGCTCACGAGTCAGGCATTGGGGTTAGCAGTACCCAACGCCCACCGTCCCCGTCGTACACCGCCCGCCTGCGCTCGGTCCCGGCGTCGGTGAGCTCCACGATCTCGGAGGCGTGCGGCAGGCACACCCCATCGATCTTGTATTCGCGGATGCACTG
>DATCWZ010000483.1:0-3264 GCA_036566065.1 Streptomyces sp.
AAGACACCCGCCCTGCGCGAGGGCGCGGCGCTGGCCACCGAGATCGGAGCCTTCGGGCCGGGCGGGCGTGCGGCGTACGCGCCGCGGCCGGCGGCCCCCGACAAGTGGGACTGGCAGGGCGACATGCCCTGACGGACGGCGGAGAAACTGGTCGAACAACCGTTCCGGCTTGTAGAAACTATGCGAGGGCCCGGACGGTCACCGGGCCCGCAGCGGAACCAGGACTCGGACAGGGATGGTGTGGTGGACACCGAGGAACGCCGACGGGGAATACTCGAGACGGCCAGACGCGAGGGGTCTGTCGACGTCAACCAACTGGCCGACCGGTTCCAGGTGGCCAGGGAGACCATCCGGCGCGACCTGCACACCCTGGAGGAACACGGGCTGGTCCGGCGTACGCACGGCGGTGCGTATCCCGTCGAGAGCGCCGGCTTCGAGACCACCCTGGCGATGCGGACCACCCATCACGTCCCGCAGAAGTCGCGGATCGCCGCGGCGGCTGCGGAGCTGCTCGGTGACGCGGAGACCGTCTTCGTCGACGAGGGCTTCACTCCGCAGCTCATCGCCGAGGCACTGCCGCGCGGCCGTCCGCTGACCGTGGTCACCGCGTCCCTGGCGGTGGCGACCGTTCTCGCCGGCGTTGAACAGTTCGGCGTACTCCTGCTGGGCGGCCGGGTCCGCGGCAGCACCATGGCCACGGTGGACCACTGGGCTACCCGGATGCTGGCCGGTTTCGTCATCGACCTGGCGTACATCGGCGCGAACGGCGTCTCCCGTCAGTACGGACTGACCACCCCCGACCCGGCGGTCGCCGAGGTCAAGGCGCAGGCCATGCGCAGCGCACGCCGCCGGGTGTTCGCCGGTGTTCATACGAAGTTCGGCGCGGTGAGCTTCTGCCGCTTCGCCGGTGTCGGCGACTTCGAGACGGTCGTCACCGACACCGGGCTCCCCGCCGCCGAGGCCCAGCGCTACTCCCTGCTGGGCCCGCAGGTCATCCGCGTCTGAGACCGCCCGGGGACATCACTGACGCATCGGGGTGATGTTGTACAACGTATCCAGGTCCGTGAGTGAGAAGGATGCGGGAATTGATGGAAGAGAACGCGCAGATGCTGGTCTTTGTCCGGGAGCGCCTCGCCGATGAGGAGCGGATCGCCCGGGCGGCCGGCGGGGAGGCGTGGAGGTGTCCGCCCGAGGCACCGGGCGAGGTCCACGACCGCACCACCGGCGTCGCCTTCGTGGTGCGCACCCGTGGCTACGACCAGCACATCGCCCTGCAGGATCCCGCGCACACACTGCGCCGCATCGAGACGAACCGGGTGCTCCTGGACGAGTACGAAGAGGTCGCGCACCTGGACATCGACCGCCCGGAGCACGACTTCGCGTCGGGCCGGGCCGTGGGCCTCGGTTTCGTCGTACGGCAGCTGGCCGCGGAACACGCGGGGCACCCCGAGTACCGGGTGAAGTGGCTGCCCCGGTTCTCGCAGTAGGGGCCGCTGAGTACCCGTACGAACTGAGTACGCCGCAGGGTGCGGCTGAGTACGCCGCCCGATGCCCCGGCCGGGCCGCGACGATCGAATGGGAACCATGGTTCCCGAGGTACCGCGGCACCCCCGCATCCGGAATGTCACCACCGCCGGCACGACGCTGGCGGTGACCCTGCTCCCCCTGGTGATCGGCGTTCTGCTGGCCAGGACGATGGCCACGGACCCGCTGACGTCGGTCAACGCACTGGTCACCAGCGGCGGGCAGCGGGCCAGGATCGCGCCGGCGCAGTGGCGCGGATACGGCCGGGGCACAGTGCGCGGACTGCGGAACGCGCGGCGGCGCGTACGGAACGCTCAATTCCCTTGCGGTTGACGTGTGTTCGCCCGGACGGAAACAGAATGCCCCTTTACCTGTTCCGTTCGGCTTACCTGTGTGTCGGATGGTTGTACGAGTGACGCGGGTTCCGAGCGTGTCATCCGGCAATTTCTCGAACAATTGCGCTGCTATCCATCGGGTAATGGAACTTCCGTCCGGAAAAGCGTTGTCACCCTTGTTACGAGGATTTCGGCGCGGCAGTCCGGACGCGCCGGGGCGCACACGGCGGAGCGAACATCCCGCTGTGACCTGGGGACCCGCCCGCCGAGCGGGTCGGTGTACCAATCAATAATTGACAGGTCTACGACCGTTTCATTTCATGCCGCGTGCAGTCGTGTGTGACAGGAATGTCTGTAATTCGTCACACGTGTCAGGGCGCCTTTCGGCCACTTCGGGAACGGGCCAAAGTGTGTGTTCCCGGTACACAGCCGGGACCGAAAAACCGCCCGGCGCTCTCGCCCGGGCCCGCAACATGAGGGGTCTTCATGTCCCGTTCCGCACATAGGATCACCGCTACTCTTCTCGCCTCCGGCGCACTGATCGCCGCGGCGGCCATGCCGGCCTCGGCCGACGGCCGGGACCACGGTGGCCAGCACCGGCACGTCCAGCACTCGGCGGTCGTCCTGGGCTCGATCCAGTACGAGAGCCCCGGCCCCGACAACGGGTCCAACCGCAGCCTGAACTCGGAATGGGTCACCGTCACCAACACGGGCCGCCGGGCCGTCAACCTCCGCGGCTGGACTCTCTCCGACCAGAGCCACCGCACCTACCGCTTCGACCTGCGTCTGCCCGGCCGTTCCTCGGTCCGCGTCCACACCGGGGTGGGCCGCGACAGCCGTCACGACGTCTACCAGGACCGCCACAACTACGTCTGGGACAGCCAGGACACCGCCACCCTGCGCGACAACCGCGGGCGCGTGGTCGACTCCGAGTCCTGGGGCCGGCACCACCACCGCAACCACAGCGACAACCACCGCAACCACAGCGACAACCACCACCGTAACCACCGCTGAGCCTGCTGAGCGGTTCTGATCCCGGGACGGCGGCGAGGGCCGCCGTCCCGGCCGAGTGACTGCGGCGTATCACGGCCTCACCACCGTGGTACGCCGCACTTGTATGCGCACCCGGCGGCCAGCTGTGAGATAGCCGACAACCCGGTGGCGGAGAAGCGCCGCTGCCCGCGGCAGGACGGGTGTTGCGGCCTTTCGGGAACGGACGGACTCCCCGGCGCCGGGCGGGTGCTGTGCATCCCGGGGCACCGGTAATGCCAGGATGTCCCCATGACAATCAAGGCGTATTTCGACATCACCATCGACGGCAAGGCCGCCGGGCGGATCACCTTCAACCTGTTCGACGACGTGGTCCCCAAGACCGTTGAGAACTTCCGCGCGCTGGCCACGGGCG
>DATCWZ010000075.1:0-4912 GCA_036566065.1 Streptomyces sp.
GCCGACTACCCGCTGGACTGCGGCGGCGCGGAGACCACCGTGGCCGACCGGGCAACCGGCGACCTCGACGGCGACCGCGCCCCCGAAACGGTGGCGGTCGTCCGCTGCGCCGCCGGATCGGGCACGCCGCCCAGCGGCGTCTTCGTCCTGACACACGGAAGCGGGGCCGCACCCCGGGTCGTGGCGACCCTGGTGGACCCCGCCGACATGCGGTCGGTCACCGGCCTCACCGTCCGTGACCGCGTCATCACCGCCACGCTGCTCGGCTACTCGTCGGCCGACATACCCCGCTGCTGCCCGGACGAGCAGGAGAACGTGAGCTGGAAGTGGAAGGGCGACGCCTTCATACGCTCCGTGCGCCTTCCCGCACGGAGCGCCTGAGCCGTCACGCGGCGTCGGGGCCGTAGACCTCGACCCGGTCCGAGACGCGGCGCACATGGATGCAGTCGCCCGGACACTCCTTCGCCGAGTCCACGACATCCTTCAGCAGCGGCAGCGGCACCCGCGTGGTGGCGCCCCTGTCCTGCAGGAGCTGGCCCTCGGCGTTCTTCACATAGGCCAGGCCGTCGATGTCCAGCTCGAACACCTCGGGTGCGTACTGCACGCAGATGCCGTCGCCGGTGCACAGGTCCTGGTCGATCCAGACCTCCAGGTCCTGGGTGCCACTGCCGCCCGGCGCGCCCTGCTGCACGGTCATGTGTCCTGCCGTT
Source organism: Streptomyces sp. (assembly GCA_036566065.1). GTDB lineage: Bacteria > Actinomycetota > Actinomycetes > Streptomycetales > Streptomycetaceae > Streptomyces. The sequence continues at coordinate 711 of DATCWZ010000075.1, forward strand.
CCCTGCGTATCCGGACCAATTGGAGCCAGCCCTGACGGGTGTTGGAGCCCCCGACGATACAGGCGGCGGCTTTCCCGCAGCGAAGGGTGGGTATTCCCTTTGCGTGAGGGAGAGCGCAAGGGTGAAGATCGGACACACCCCCGGGTCTTTGTGATCTAGGGGTTTCAATCATCACCCACCCAGGTAGGGTCAGGAAGCGTCCAGCTCCCCTTGGAGGAGGTGAGGACCGTGGCAGCCCACGACGACGACATCAACCGCGGCATCCGGCCCGGGCGGGGGTCAGAGGACCCAGCCGGCCAGGTTGCCTATCTCGAGCAGGAAATCGCCGTCCTGCGACGTAAGCTCGCCGACTCTCCGCGTCATACGAGGATTCTCGAAGAGCGGATCGTCGAGTTGCAGACCAACCTGGCAGGCGTGTCCGCGCAGAACGAGCGGCTCGCCGGCACACTCCGCGAGGCCCGCGACCAGATCGTGGCCCTCAAGGAGGAGGTCGACCGGCTCGCACAGCCACCGGCCGGCTTCGGTGTCTTTCTGCAGGCCAACGAGGACGACACCTGCGACATCTTCACCGGGGGCCGCAAGCTCCGGGTGAACGTGAGTCCCAGTGTCGAGCTCGAGGACCTGCGGCGTGGCCAGGAGGTCATGCTCAATGAAGCGCTCAACGTGGTCGACGCCATGGAATTCGAGCGGGCCGGGGACATCGTCACCCTCAAGGAGATCCTGGAGGACGGCGAGCGGGCCCTGGTCATCGGGCACACCGACGAGGAGAGGGTGGTGCGGCTCGCCGAGCCCCTGCTGGACATCACCATCCGCCCCGGCGACGCGCTCCTGCTCGAACCCAGGTCCGGTTACGTCTACGAGGTCATCCCAAAGAGCGAGGTCGAGGAGCTCGTTCTCGAAGAGGTCCCGGACATCGACTACGACAGGATCGGCGGCCTGGGCGACCAGATCGAGCTGATCCGGGACGCGGTCGAGCTGCCCTACCTGCACCCCGACCTCTTCAAGGAGCACGAGCTGCGGCCGCCGAAGGGCATCCTGCTCTACGGCCCCCCCGGCTGCGGCAAGACGCTCATCGCCAAGGCCGTGGCCAACTCGCTCGCCAAGAAGGTCGCCGAGGTCACGGGGCAGCCCGCGGGGAAGAGCTACTTCCTCAACATCAAGGGCCCCGAGCTCCTCAACAAGTACGTCGGTGAGACCGAGCGGCACATCCGCCTCGTCTTCCAGCGTGCCCGGGAGAAGGCCAGCGAGGGCACCCCCGTCATCGTCTTCTTCGACGAGATGGAATCCCTCTTCCGCACCCGTGGATCGGGCGTCAGCTCGGACGTGGAGAACACCATCGTTCCCCAGCTCCTCGCCGAGATCGACGGTGTGGAGGGCCTGGAGAACGTCATCGTCATCGGCGCCTCCAACCGCGAGGACATGATCGACCCCGCCATCCTGCGGCCCGGCCGCCTCGATGTGAAGATCAAGATCGAGCGTCCGGACGCGGAGGCGGCGAAGGACATCTTCGCCAAGTACCTCACCCCGTCGCTTCCCCTGCACACCGATGATCTGGCCGAGCACGCCGGCTCCAAGCCGGCCGCCGCCCACGCCATGATCCAGTCGGTCGTGGAGCGGATGTACACGGAGTCCGAGGAGAACCGCTTCCTTGAGGTCACCTACGCGAACGGCGACAAGGAAGTCCTGTACTTCAAGGACTTCAACTCCGGAGCGATGATTCAGAACATCGTCGACCGGGCAAAGAAAATGGCCATCAAGGCATTCCTCGAACAGGGCCAAAAGGGCCTGCGTGTCTCCCACCTCCTCCAGGCATGTGTGGACGAGTTCAAGGAGAACGAGGACCTGCCGAACACGACGAACCCGGACGACTGGGCCAGGATTTCCGGTAAGAAGGGTGAACGGATCGTCTTCATCCGCACGCTCGTCACCGGAAAGCAGGGCGCGGACACCGGCCGCTCCATCGACACAGTGGCAAATACCGGGCAGTACCTGTAAAACGCAGACCGGCTGCGGGTGCCCGGCAGGGTATCCGCAGCCGGGCCGTTTTCCGGACGGCTCCGGCCATGGACCAACAATGACGCAATTGATCTCCCCACCGGCGCAGAGGCGCTCTAGGCTCTGTCATACCGCCGAGTCGCGCAGTGCGGGGACGGGCACCGCACGCGTACCGGACAAACAGCGGTACGTGAGCGCCGCTCCCGGACGGGACCGGCGCCGGGCTAGGAGGGCCGCATGACTGTACGGCGAGTAATGGGCATCGAGACGGAGTACGGCATCTCCGTCCCCGGCCACCCCAACGCCAATGCCATGCTCACCTCGTCCCAGATCGTCAACGCCTACGCGGCGGCGATCCAGCGGGCCCGCCGCGCCCGGTGGGACTTCGAGGAGGAGAATCCGCTGCGGGACGCGCGGGGCTTCGACCTCGCCCGCGAGACCGCGGACTCCAGCCAGCTCACCGACGAGGACATCGGCCTCGCCAATGTCATCCTCACCAACGGTGCCAGGCTGTACGTCGACCACGCGCACCCCGAGTACAGCTCCCCGGAGATCACCAACCCGCGCGACGCGGTGCTCTGGGACAAGGCCGGCGAGCGGATCATGGCCGAGGCCGCTGAGCGGGCCGCCGCCATCCCGGGCTCCCAGCCGATCCACCTCTACAAGAACAACACCGACAACAAGGGCGCCTCCTACGGGACGCACGAGAACTACCTGATGAAGCGGGAGACCCCGTTCTCGGACATCGTGCGCCATCTGACGCCGTTCTTCGTCTCGCGCCAGGTCGTCACCGGCGCGGGCCGCGTCGGCATCGGCCAGGACGGCCATGAGCACGGCTTCCAGATCAGCCAGCGCGCGGACTACTTCGAGGTCGAGGTCGGTCTGGAGACCACCCTCAAGCGCCCGATCATCAACACCCGCGACGAACCGCACTCCGACGCCGAGAAGTACCGCAGACTGCACGTGATCATCGGCGACGCGAACCTGTCCGAGATCTCGACGTACTTGAAGCTCGGCACCACCTCGCTGGTGCTGTCCATGATCGAGGACGGCTTCATCAACGTCGATCTGGCCATCGACCAGCCCGTACGCACTCTGCACCGGGTCTCCCACGACCCGGCGCTGAAGCATCTGATCACGCTCCGCAGCGGCCGGACACTCACTGCTGTTCAGCTCCAGATGGAGTACTTCGAGCTCGGCCGCAAATACGTCGAGGAGCGGTACGGGGCGGACGCCGACGACCAGACCCAGGACATCCTGGTGCGCTGGGAGGACACCCTGAACCGGCTGGAGAACGACCCGATGAGCCTGTCGGGCGAGCTCGACTGGATCACCAAGCGGGAGCTCATGGAGGGCTACCGGCGCCGGGACAGCCTGGACTGGGACGCCTCGCGCCTGCAGCTCGTGGACCTCCAGTACGCCGACGTACGGGCCGACAAGGGCCTGTACAACCGTCTGGCGGCCCGGGGGAAGATGCGGCGCCTGGTGGACGAGAGCGAGGTCGAGCGGGCCCGTACGCAGCCTCCTGAGGACACCAGGGCCTATTTCCGCGGCCGCTGCCTCGACCAGTACGCGGACGACGTCGCCGCGGCCTCCTGGGACTCGGTCATCTTCGATCTGCCGGGCCACGACTCCCTGCAGCGGGTGCCGACGCTGGAGCCGCTGCGCGGCACCCGCGGCCATGTCAAGGAGCTGCTGGACCGCTGCCGCACCGCGGAGGAGCTGCTCCGGGTGCTTGCGGGCGGCTGAAAGGCCCGCGGGCAGGGAATCAATCAGATGACCTCCGGACGTTGAGACAAGTAATGGGCCGATGTCGGACCTCGTGGGTAGGGTCTGATCAAGTGCTTCGAACCGAGCGGGGTGAGCTAGATGGCGACCAGGGACACCGACGGCGGACAGCAGAAGGCGACGCGTTCCACCGAAGAGGCCGAGGAGCAGGCGCAGGAGGCGCAGGGATCCGAGGACCTCAAGGAGCGGCAGGAGAAGCTGAGCGACGACGTCGACTCCGTTCTGGACGAGATCGACGACGTCCTTGAGGAGAACGCCGAGGACTTCGTGCGGTCCTTCGTGCAAAAGGGCGGAGAGTAGGGCTCCTCGTCCGCTCCCGGTCCGGCGGGCGGAACCCGTCCGGACCGGGGCGGATGACCGGCGCGTGCGCGGGTAAGGTCCGTGCACAGTTCGAAAGATCGGCCCGCCCCAGCGGCGGG
>DATCWZ010000064.1:0-9404 GCA_036566065.1 Streptomyces sp.
ACTGGTACAGCGTGGTGGAGCTCGTGCAGCCCCAGCCCCAGCCCCAGCCGCAGGGCTGGCAGCAGCCGCAGGTCCCGCACCAGCAGGGCGCGGGCGCGGGCAACACCCCAGGCGCGCAGCCGATGCGCGCCGACCGCAGCCCGACGACGTTCCACCAGCTCGACCTCGGCCGGGTGATGCGCATCGGCCGTGCGCTGGAGAACGAGCTCGTCGTCTCCGACCTCCAGGTCTCGCGCCACCACGCCGAGTTCCACGCGATGCCCGGCGGCCGCTTCGAGATCCACGATCTCGGCTCGCACAACGGCACGTACGTCAACGGCCAGCCGCTCGGCAAGTCCGGCTCGGCGCTCCTGGGGCCGAACGACATCGTCGGCGTGGGGCACTCGACGTTCCGGCTGGTCGGGGACCGGCTGGAGGAGTTCGTCGACACCGGCGAGGTCTCCTTCTCGGCCCGCCACCTCACGGTGACGGTCGACGGCGGCAAGAACATCCTCCAGGACGTCTCCTTCGGCGTCCCGGAGAAGTCGCTGATCGCGGTCATCGGACCCTCGGGATCCGGCAAGTCCACCCTGCTGAAGGCGCTCACCGGCTACCGGCCCGCCAACCAGGGCGATGTGCTGTACGACAACCGGAACCTGTACAAGCAGTTCGCCGAGCTGCGCCAGCGCATCGGTCTGGTCCCGCAGGACGACATCCTGCACAAGGAACTGACCGTCACCAAGGCGCTCAAATACGCGGCCAGGCTCCGCTTCCCGGCGGACACCACGGAGGCCGAGCGCCAGGCCCGTATCCACGAGGTGCTCGCCGAACTCAAGCTCGACATCCACGCGGCGAAGAAGGTCTCCTCGCTCTCCGGCGGCCAGCGCAAGCGGGTCTCCGTCGCCCTGGAGCTGCTCACCAAGCCGTCGCTGATATTCCTTGACGAGCCGACCTCCGGCCTCGACCCGGGCATGGACCGCGATGTCATGCAGTTGCTGCGCGGTCTGGCCGACGACGGGCGTACGGTCCTGGTCGTCACCCACTCCGTGGCCGAACTGGCGATCTGCGACAAGCTCCTGGTGATGGCCCCCGGCGGTTCGGTGGCGTACTTCGGACCGCCCGAGGAGGCGCTCAACTTCTTCGGCTACACGAGCTGGGCCGATGTGTTCTCCGCGTTCGAGAACTACCGCGACTACGACTGGGCGGGCCGCTGGCGCGGCTCGCAGCACTACCAGATGTACGCGGCGGACATCGACTCCGTCGCCGCACAGTCCGTGGCCATGCCGCCGCCCCAGCAGATGCGTCCGCCGAAGCCGCAGGGCTGGGCGACCCAGCTCTGGACGCTGATGCGCCGTTACGTCTCGGTGATCGCGTCCGACAAGGGCTTCATGGGCTTGATGGTGGTCCTGCCCGCGGTCCTCGGCGTCGTCAGCGTGGTCATCCCGGCCGACTTCGGCCTGGCGCCGCCCAAGCCGCCGTCCCGGTTCAACGGGGACGCGGGCACGATCATGCTGATCCTGGCGGTCGGTATGTGCTTCTCGGGCGCGGCCAACTCCGTACGAGAACTGATCAAGGAACGGGTCATTTACGAACGGGAGCGGGCCACCGGCCTGTCCCGGTCGGCCTATCTGATGTCGAAGGTGATCGTCCTCGGGGTGATCACGATGATCCAGGGCGTCATCATCTGCAGCATCGGCTTCGCGACCCGCGAGCTGCCGGCCGAGGGCCTGATCATGCCCCCGGCTGCCGAGCTCTGCGTCACGATCACGGCGCTCGGCTTCACCTCGATGATGTTCGGCCTGGTGATCTCCTCGCTGGTGAAGACCTCCGAGAAGACCATGCCGTTGCTGGTCATGTTCGCGATCGTCCAGGTCGTGTTCACCGGCATCCTGTTCCAGGTGTACGGATCGCCCGGGCTCGAGCAGTTCGCCTGGCTGATGCCGTCCCGCTGGGCCATCGCCGCCGCGGGCGCGACCCTGGACCTGTCGCACCTGATGCCGCCGTGGGACCAGAAGAACCCGACGGACCTCGACCCGCTCTGGGAGAGCACGGCAGGCCAGTGGGGCATGAACATCACGGTGCTGCTGTTCATCGGCCTCGTCTGCGGGTTCGCCGTGGCCCGGCTGCTGCGCCGCCACGAGCCGGAGGTCATGCGCAAGTAGTCGTACGCAGGAGTGCGAAGGAGTACGCAGGCACAGGGCGGCACCCCGCGCGGGGTGCCGCCCTTCGGCGCTTGCCGACTGTCCGGCGGGAACCGGGATCAGTACGCGCTGTTGACGTTGTCGATCGAGCCGTACCTGTCCGCGGCGTAGTTGGCCGCGGCCGTGATGTTGGCGACCGGGTCGTACTGGTCCTTGGGCGTGCCGGGGACGTGGTAGGTGTCGAACGTCGGCTTGATGACCTGCAGCAGGCCCTTGGACGGAACACCGTTGATCGCGTTGATGTCCCAGTTGTTGATGGCGCGCGGGTTGCCGGACGACTCACGCATGATGTTGCGGTGCAGACCCTCGTACGTACCGGGGATCTTCTTCTCGTGCATGATCGACAGGGCCTCGCGGATCCAGCCGTCCAGGTTGTTGGCGTAGACCGGCTTGCGGTCGGCGCCGCGGCTCGCGGTCTTGCCGGAACGCTTCTTCGCGTCCGCCTTCGCCTTGGCTGCGGCCTTGGCCTTCGCGGCGGCCTTCGCCTGCGCCTCTGCCTTGGCCTTCGCCTTGGCAGCCGCCTTGGCCTTCGCCTTCGCCTCGGCGTCGGCGGCCTTGGCCTTCGCCGCGTCGGCGGCCTTCACGAGCTGCGCGGCCGTGGAGTGCTGCTCGATGATGCTGGACTGCAGGGACTTGGTGTGCGGCGCGCTGTCGAAGACGACGGGAGCGGCGGCGGTGACGGCCTTCGGCTCGGTCTTGGCGGCGGCGTTGTCGGGGACGAGCGAGAAAGCGATGGATGCGGCGGCCAGTGCGGAGACGCCCGCCACGGAGAGCTTCTGCGCCTTGTTCAGACGACGGCTACGGCTGGAAATTCGGAACACGGACATACAGTCGTACCTCTTCGAATAGCAGGAGTCCTCACGGAGGACGCGGACGGGAGCGGCATTGCATCTCCGTCGGGGACAGCTGCAATTCTTAGCGCCGGAAAAATGGCCTGGCAAAGGTGTGACGTACGACGCCGGATAGTGGCACGGGACGTAGTTCCTACGGCTTATTCCCTTTTGTGGCGCACCGTATTGCACGTTTTGCGGCAACTACCCGGCCTCGTAGGTGACGTGAGTCCTATGCCTGGCCTCACATACGGCGCCCTCCGATCTCACGAATTGTTGCAAGTGAAATGCGGAGTGTTACGTCTTTTTAATTCGGCAGCAGAAGGTGTACGTCTCCGAATTCATGCCAGAGGTAGTGATGCCGCAGCGCCTCCGAATATCCGCGCCGCAGCGCCTCCCGCCCCGCTATCGCCTCCAGCATCAGCAGATGGGATGCCTCCGGTTCATGCAGCCCGGTCAGCAGCCCGTCGACCACCCGCACCCCGCGCTCCGGCGTCACCACCAGACCGGTCCACCCCGAGGCCGGCCGCACCACGCCGTCCTCGTCCGCCGCCGACTCCAGGGCGCGTACCGCCGTCGTCCCCACCGCGACGACCCTGCCGCCGCCCGCCCGTGCGGCGTTGACCAGCCAGGCCGTCGTACGCGGCACGGCGAACCGCTCCGGATACGGCGGCTCGTGCACCTCGGCCGACGCCACCCCCGTATGCAGGGACAGCGGAGCGAACTGCACCCCGCGGCTCACCAGCGCGGCCACCAGATCCGTGGTGAACGGCCGCGCGGCACTCGGCATTTCCGCCGAACCGCTCCCGTCGGGCGGCGGCACGGCGAACACCGTCTGGTACGCGGACAGCGGCTGGTCCCGTTCCGTGTACGCGTACCGGATCGGACGCCCGTACCGCCCCAGCAGCCCCGGCACATCCCGCGGCACCCGCGCCCACCACAGCCTCGCCCCCTCGGCCGGACCCAGCGGCTCCTCCAGCACGAGGCGCTGCCCGCCCGGCAGCCGGACCACCGTCCCGGCGGGACCGCCCGCGCGCGGGCCCGTGGTGCCGGCACCGTCCGGGCGGCGCAGCTCCACCGCCCACCGCCCGTCCTCGCCCCGGGTCGAGAAGTGCACGACGACATGCTCACCCTCGCCGCCAAGCCGCCCGTTCACCGCCGCGGGGAGCGTCGGCGAGGTGTTCACCACGAGCACGTCCCCAGCCCGGAGCTGCCCGGGCAGCTCCCGGAACGCGTGATGCGAGACCGCGCATCCGCGGGACACCAGCAGCCGTACGTCATCACGCCCGGCGCCCCGCTGCTCGGCCGGCACCCGCGCCGAAAGACCGGGCGGCACCCGGAGCGCGTCCAGCGCGGTCATCGCCGGCCCCCGTCCGGGGTCAGCAGGGCCGAGGCCACGTAGCGGCCGCTCGCCGGGCGGTGGTCCAGCAGCCGCAGGAAGGCCGGGGCCACGCTCGCCGGGTCCGGGCGCGGGTCCGTGTCCTGCGGCGCAGCCGCCGTATAGAGATCGGTCGCCATGTCCCCGGGATCCACCGCCCACACCCGCAGCCCCGGTTCCTCCACGGCCAGTACGGCGGCCAACTGGTCCAGGGCCGCCTTCGACGCCCCGTACCCGCCCCACGTCCCGTACGGCTCCACCGCCGCGTCCGAACTCACCGTCACCACGGCGCCCGCCGCCGACGCCCGCAGCAGCGGCAGTGCCTCCTGTACGAGACCGAGCGCCGCCACCACGTTCGTCTCCAGTGCGAGCCGCAGCCCGGCCGGGGCCAGCGCCTCCAGCCGTACGAGGGGCTCGGCGCCCAGCGCGCTCGCGTTGCTCACCAGCAGATCGAGCCCGCCCAGCTCCCGGGCCGCTGCCACCAGCTCCGCGCGGTGCCCCGCGTCCGTGACATCCCCGGCCACCGGCACCACCCGGGTCCCGTGGCGGCGCCCCAGTTCCTTCGCCGTCCCTTCGAGCACCCCGGCCGTCCTGGCATCCAGCACCAGATCCCAGCCGCGTCCGGCGAGCGCCCCGCCCAGCGCACGCCCCAGTCCCTTGGAAGCCCCCGTGATGATGGCGACCGGCATGACAACCGTCCCCTCGAAAACGTCGTGACCAGTGATACGGCCACCGTAGGAACGCCGCCCCGCCGGACGCCTCCCCCATGAGTCGCAGCAGCTCACAGCAGTTCGGCCTAGTACCGGCGTCCCGTACGAAGCCCGTCCGCGGCCCGATACGGCACCCGCGCCGGCGCCGGTACGGTGAAGACATGACTCATCGCCCACCGTCAGGACTGGCCGCGGTGAGCGCCGCACTGCTCGCCATGAACCGGCACCTCGAAATGCGGGACGTCCTCAAGACGATCGTCGCCTCGGCCCGCGAGCTGCTCGACGCCGAGTACGCCGCCCTGGGCGTCCCCGACGACCACGGCGGCTTCGCCCAGTTCGTCGTCGACGGGGTCAGCGACGCACAGTGGAAGGCCATCGGCCCGCTGCCCCGGCAGCACGGAGTCCTGGCCGCGATGCTCCGCGAGGCGCGACCCGCACGGCTCGCCGACGTACGCAAGGACCCCCGCTTCCGCGGCTGGCCCAGCGCCCACCCCGACATGTCCGACTTCCTCGGGCTGCCCATCCACGACGGGGACGAGATCATCGGCGCGCTCTTCCTCGCCAACAAGCGGTGCCCCAAGCCGGACGGGGGCTGCGGCTTCACCGAGGAGGACGAGGAACTCCTGGCGATCCTCGCCCAGCACGCGGCGATCGCCCTCACCAATGCCAGGCTGTACGAACGCAGCCGCGAGCTCACCATCGCCGAGGAACGCTCACGGCTCTCCCACGAACTGCACGACGCCGTCAGCCAGAAGCTGTTCTCGCTGCGGCTGACCGCGCAGGCCGCCGCCACCCTCGTCGACCGGGATCCGGCCCGTGCCAAGGGCGAGCTCCAGCGGGTCGCCACCCTGGCCGCGGAGGCCGTCGACGAACTGCGCGCCGCCGTCGTCGAGCTGCGGCCCGCCGCGCTGGACGAGGACGGGCTCGTGGCCACGCTCCGCACCCAGATCCAGGTCATGGACCGGGCCCACAGCGCGCGGGTCACCTTCGAGAGCTCCGGCGTACGCGCCCTGCCCGCGGCCAGGGAGGAGGCGCTGCTCCGTATCGCCCAGGAAGCCCTGCACAATGCCCTGCGCCACTCCGGCGCCGAACACGTCGCCGTCACCCTCGGCCGGCGCGGCCCCTCCGCCGTGCTGCGGATCACCGACGACGGCAGGGGCTTCGACACCAGGGCCGTACGGCACGCGGGCCGCCATCTCGGCCTCGTCTCGATGCGCCACCGGGCCGGCAGCGTAGGCGGCAGGCTCACGGTTGATTCGGAGCCCGGCAAGGGCACCACCATCGAGACGGAGGTCCCCTGTGGCTGACAGGATCATCAGGGTGCTGCTGGTCGACGACCACCAGGTGGTCCGCCGCGGACTGCGGACCTTCCTGGAGATCCAGGACGACATAGAGGTCGTCGGCGAGGCGTCCGACGGGGCCGAGGGCGTCGCCAGGGCGCAGGAGCTGCACCCCGATGTCGTACTGATGGACATCAAGATGCCCGGCACCGACGGCATCGAGGCGCTGCGCAGGCTCAGGGAGCTGGACAGCCCGGCCAGGGTGCTCATCGTCACCAGCTTCACCGAGCAGCGCACGGTGGTGCCCGCGCTGCGCGCCGGAGCGTCCGGTTACGTATACAAGGACGTCGACCCGGACGCGCTGGCCGGCGCCATCCGCTCGGTCCATGCCGGGCACGTCCTGCTCCAGCCGGAGGTCGCGGGGGCGCTGCTCGCCCAGGACGACTCGGGCACCGGCTCGGGACGGGCCGGAACTCTGACCGAACGCGAGCGCGAAGTGCTCGGGCTGATCGCGGACGGCCGCTCGAACCGGGAGATCGCCAAGGCGCTGGTGCTCTCGGAGAAGACTGTCAAGACCCATGTCTCGAACATCCTGATGAAACTGGATGTCTCGGACCGCACCCAGGCCGCGCTCTGGGCGGTCCGACATGGGGCGGCGGGCTGACAGGGCGCCGGACGACCGCCCGACCGGACCGTCCCCCTCCGGTCCGAGATTCATACTGTCGGGTGGATGTCACCCGTACGGCGCATCCTGCGGGGCTCATGGACGTTCTCCAGTGCACGCTGCGGCGGTCGGCCGCAGCGACGCTAGGAGGATCCTGAAGTGAAGAACCTGAAGAAGGCCGCCGCCGTGACCATGCTCGCGGGCGGGCTCATCGCCGCCGGTGCCGGTGCCGCCTCCGCCACCGGTCACAGCGGGGCGAGCGCCCAGGGTGCGGCCGTGAGCTCCCCGGGCGTCGTCTCCGGCAATGTCGTCCAGGTCCCGGTGGCCGTCCCGGTGAACGTGGTCGGCAACACCGTGAACGTGGTCGGCCTGCTCAACCCGGCCTTCGGCAACCACGGCCTCAACCGCTGACCCTCCGTGGTCACGGCCGCGCCGGGGTCCCGGCGACCCCGGCGCGGCACCCCTCACCGCCCGCGCTCCTCCATATACGCGTTGTACGCCGCGACCTGCGCCCGCCGGGCCACCCGCTCCACCGGCCGCAGCGCAGCCCCCCGGGCCGCCATCTCCGAGGCGCTCACCGCACCCCCGTGCCCGTTCTCATGGGCCACCGCGACCAGCAGCCCCACCCGCTGAGCCAGCTCCAGCACCCGTACCGCGCGCGGCGGATACCCCGGAGCCAGCACCTCGCGCCCCCGCTCCGCCCGCGCCCGGTACGCGTCCACGGCCGCCTCGGCCACCGGACCCGAACCGGCCACATCCAGCCGCGACAGCACCTCCGTCGCGTCCCGCAGCGCCTCGGCCAGCTCCCGCTCCGCCTCACCCAGCGAGGGCACATCGGCCGGCGGTGCCTCCCGTACGGGCAGACAGACCCACCTCACCTCGACGTGCCGGTCACCGGCGGGTCCCACCCCGGTCACCTCGGGTACGAGCCCGTACGGCGTCCCGGACGCGACCACCGCCTCCTCCGCCTCCAGCGCCCGCGCGTTGAACTCCGGCGGCCCGCTGAGCCCCAGCGGATGCCCCGGCACCGGCAGCGCGACCCGGAAACCGGCGGCCCCCAGACTCCGCAGCCGCCCCAGCGCCAGCGTGAGCCCGACGGGCCCGGCCTCGCCCGGCAGCCCCTCCACGCGGTGCACCGCGTCCTGCCCGATGATCGCCAGCGCGGCGTCGTCCGGTGATACGAGTCCGGCCAGCAGCGCGTTTCCCCATGCGGCCAGCCGCCCTGAGCGAGGTTCCGAAAGCATGGGGACAGCCTAGGGAACGGACCTAGGCTCCGGTGCACTCTTCGGGTGGCGTAGGTTTTGCTCTGGGAGCAGTGCCCACAGGCACGCCACGATCACGAGACTGTAATGGGAGAAACCGCGCTCATGAGCGATGTACTGGAGCTGATGGACGTATCGGTGGTCCGTGACGGACGTGCTCTGGTGGACGATGTCTCCTGGGCGGTCAAGGAGGGCGAGCGCTGGGTCATCCTCGGCCCGAACGGTGCCGGAAAGACCACCATCCTCAATATCGCGTCCAGCTACCTCTACCCCACCAAGGGCTCCGTCGCGATCCTCGGCGAGAAGCTCGGCGGCGTGGGCACGGACGTCTTCGAGCTGCGCCCCCGCATCGGTATCGCCGGTGTCGCGATGGCCGAGAAGCTGCCCAAGCGCCAGACCGTCCTGCAGACGGTGCTCACCGCCGCGTACGGCATGACCGCCACTTGGCACGAGAACTACGAGGCCGTCGACGAGAAGCGCGCCCGCGCGTTCCTCGACCGGCTCGGCATGTCCGAGTACCTGGACCGGAAGTTCGGCACGCTCTCCGACGGGGAGCGCAAGCGCACCCTGATCGCCCGCGCGATGATGACCGACCCCGAACTCCTCCTGCTCGACGAGCCCGCCGCCGGACTCGACCTCGGCGGCCGCGAGGACCTGGTCCGCCGCCTCGGCAGGCTCGCCCGCGACCCGTACGCCCCCTCCATGGTCATGGTCACCCACCATGTCGAGGAGATCGCCCCGGGATTCACTCACGTCCTGATGGTCCGGCAGGGCAAGGTGCTCGCCTCGGGCCCGATGGAGACCGAGCTCACCTCACGTAACCTCTCGCTCTGCTTCGGACTGCCGCTCGTCGTGGAGCACACCGGCGACCGCTACACCGCGCACGGACTGCCCCTGTCCTGAGATCCCCCCGCAGGAAACCTGCCCGACCTCTCCGGCGCCCTGTCCGCGAGGCATCCGCGGTCCTACCATGACGATGTGGACATCGACGCGTGGGTGTGGTGGCTGATCGGCGCGGTGGGACTGGGCATCCCCCTCGTCATGACCGCGATGCCCGAGTTCGGGATGTTCGCCGTCGGAGCGGTGGCCGCCGCGATCGT
>DATCWZ010000033.1:0-2064 GCA_036566065.1 Streptomyces sp.
GCTGGGGCGGCTGGCCGTACGCCTGCTGGGGCGGCACCTGCCCGTACTGACGCCCGCCGACCGTGCGGACCTGGTTGTACGAGGTTCTGGGCACGCCGGGCTGAGCGGCCGGGCCGGGATAGCCGTAGCCCCCCTGGCCGCTGGGCGGCTGCGCACCCGCCGCCTGTCCGTCCGCGTACAGATAGCCGAACGGATCGTCGTCCTCGGGCTTGCCCGCGCCGTTGTTCCCGGCCGTCATCCCTGGGTCACTCCTCACCATGTCGCCAGCCGTCGCCGACCGGCCGAGCCTACCCCGAACGGCGCACGGGCCGAATTATCGGCAGGCCGACCCATGCCGCGGTGGCGGATTGAGTCAGCCCGCTCTGCGGTGCACCTTCGACCGGGACCGCTTCTCCACGTACATCCGCTGGTCGGCCGAGCGCAGGACCTCTTCCGATGTCATGCCGCACTCCGCCCAGCCGATGCCGAAGCTCGCCCCGCATCTGACCGCCCTGCCGTCGACCCGGATGGGCGGAATGATCGCGTTACGCAGGCGTACGGCCAGGTCCGCGGCGTCCGCGGCGCCGAGACCGTCGGCGAGGACGACGAATTCGTCACCTCCGAGCCTCGCGACGGTGTCGCCGTCCCGCACACAGGTGGTGAGCCGCCTGGCGACCTCGATGAGCACGGCGTCACCCGTGTGATGCCCGAAGCGGTCGTTGATGGACTTGAAGCCGTCGAGGTCGCAGAAGAGCACGGCCAGCCCCTTCGCCCCGTCGTCGTGCTCCGTGTCCGGCGCGACGAGGTGCACATGGTGGTCGTACGGACCGGCGCCCGGCACCGCGTCCCCGTCGTAACCCCCGGGCAGGAAACCCTGCGTACGGGAGGGCTCGCCGTCTCCGTACGCCGCGTCCAGCGCCTCGATCACGCTGGAGGACGCCGTCGCGTGCGGCCGCTCGCACAGCCGGGCGCCGAGCCGGGAGCGCAGCTCGGCACTGTTGGGCAGGCCGGTGAGCGCGTCGTGCGAGGCGCGGTGCGCGAGGTTCAGCTCGTGCCGCTTGCGCTCCTCGATGTCCTCGACATGGGTGAGCAGGAAGCGGGGGCCGTCCGCCGTGTCGGCGACCACGGAGTTGCGCAGCGACACCCAGAGATACGTGCCGTCGCGGCGGGCTAGCCGCAGCTCGGCCCTGCCCCCCTCGGCGGAGGTCCGCAGCAGGGTGCCGACGTCCTCGGGGTGGACCAGGTCGGCGAAGGAGTAGCGGCGCAGTACGGAGGCGGGGCGGCCCAGCAGCCTGCACAGCGCGTCGTTGGTGCGCAGCAGCCTGCCGTTCTGGTCGCCGCCCATCTCGGCGATGGCCATGCCGCTGGGGGCGTACTCGAACGCCTGGCGGAAGGATTCCTCGCTGGCCCGCAGAGCCTGCTGCTCGCGTTCGAGCCTGACCAGGGCGCGCTGCATATTTGCTCGGAGCCGGGCGTTACTGATCGCAATCGCGGCCTGCGATGCGTACATCTGGAGGGCCTCGCGGCCCCAGGCGCCGGGGCGGCGGCCGTTGCGCGGCCGGTCGACGGATATGACGCCCAGCAGGTCCTTGCCGCCTCCCGAGGCGTACATCGGGGCGTAGAGCCGGTCCAGGGGGTGCCACTCGTCCTCGAACCGCGGCTCGGGGCCCTCGGTGTGCCACTGCGGTACGTCGTCGTCCAGCAGCACCCAGCCCTCGGTGTGAGGTATGAACCGGAGCCCGTCCCAGGCCTCGCCCATGGACAGCCGGCGCTCCCAGGACGCGCGGGAGCCGATCCGGCCGGTGATCAGGGCCTCCGCCGCGGAGTTGCCCGCGAACGCGGCGACGACGAGATCGCCGTCGGGCCGGACCAGGTTGACGCAGCCCAGCTCGTAACCGAGCCCGGCGACGACACCGTCGGCCACGGTCTGCAGCGTGTCCGCCAGACTCCGCGCCGTATTGAGATCAGCGACCGCCTGGTGCAGTTGCCGCATGGTCGCAAGACGGACGTAGGGCTCCGACTCGGCCTCCATTGATCGCACTCCCCGAGACCTCGACAGCAACTCCAGGCTTCATATCGATGTAC
>DATCWZ010000012.1:0-2679 GCA_036566065.1 Streptomyces sp.
CGCCGGGGTCCTCGTGGCGCCGGGTCCCGATCTCGTCCACCTCACCGGCTACCGGCCGACCGCAGACACCGAACGCCTCACCCTCCTCGTCCTGCGGGCCGGGCGGGAACCCGTCCTCGTCGTCCCCGCGCTGGAGGCCCCCGACGCCGAGCGCGCCGCCGGTGCCCCCGCCCTCGCCCTGCGGGACTGGACCGACGCCAGGGACCCGTACGCCCTGACCGCCGAACTACTCGGCACCCGGGGCAGGTTCGGGATCAGCGACAACGCCTGGGCGATGCATCTGCTCGGGCTGCAGAAGCTGCTCCCCGACACCTCGTACGCCTCGCTCACCGAGGCCCTGCCCATGCTGCGCGCCGTGAAGGACGCCGCCGAACTGGAGCGGCTCGCCGCTGCCGGAGCCGCCGCCGACGCCGCGTACGAGGAGATCCTGAAGGTCCGGTTCGCCGGCCGTACGGAGACCGAGGTCGCCGCCGATCTCGCGGCTCTGCTGCTCCGGTTCGGGCATGCGCAGGTCGACTTCACCGTCGTCGGCTCCGGACCCAACGGCGCGAACCCGCACCACGAGGCGGGGGAGCGGACCATCGAGCGGGGCGACATGGTTGTCCTCGACTTCGGCGGCCTGAAGCACGGTTACGGCTCGGACACCTCCCGTACGGTTCATGTCGGCGAACCCACCGCCGAGGAGCAGCGGGTGCACGACGTCGTACGGGAGGCGCAGGAGGCCGGCTGCCGTGCCGTCAGGCCGGGCGTCGCCTGCCAGGAGATCGACCGTGCGGCGCGCGCCGTCATCGCGGGGGCTGGGTACGGCGAGCGCTTCATCCACCGCACGGGCCACGGCATCGGCGTCACCACCCATGAGCCGCCCTACATGATCGAGGGCGAGGAACTGCCGCTGGTGCCCGGGATGTGCTTCTCCGTCGAGCCCGGCATCTACCTCCCCGGCCGGTTCGGCGTCAGGATCGAGGACATCGTCACGGTCACCGAGGACGGCGGCCGGAGGCTGAACACCACGGCGCGCGAGCTGGCGATCGTCGAATAGGCCCGGCTACCTCTCACTCGTCGGCCAGCACCACGCACGACTCCGGTGGCAGGTGCAGCAGACCGTCGTCGCCGGGCGCGTCGACCGGTTCCCACGCCGCCAGCACCCGCCCCGCGTCGCTCCGGTTCCGGCCGTTGCCGAGCGGGATGACGGCCGGTTTCCCGGACAGGTTCACCGCGATCCGCAGATCGCCCCTCCGGTACGCGATCCAGCGCGCCTCCTCGTCGTACCCCGTCCTGACCGCCGCCAGGTCGGGGTCGGCGAGGTCCGGCATGACGCGGCGCAGCGCGATCAGCTCCCGGTACCAGGCGAGCAGCCGGGCGTGCGACCCGCGCCCCGGCTCGCTCCAGTCCAGACAGGAGCGGGCCCGGGTGCGCGGGTCCTGTGGATCCGGAATGTCCCCCTGCGCCCAGCCGTGTGCCGCGAACTCCCGCCGCCTGCCGTCGCGGACGGCCTCGGCGAGCTCCGGGTCGGTGTGGTCCGTGAAGAACTGCCAGGGGGTGTCGGCGCCCCACTCCTCGCCCATGAAGAGCATCGGGGTGAACGGCCCGGTGAGCACCAGCGCCGCCGCGCACGCCTGGAGCCCGGAGGTCAGGGAGGCGGCGAGCCGGTCGCCGACGGCCCGGTTGCCGATCTGGTCATGGGTCTGCGCGTAGCCGACGAAGCGGTGTGCGGGGGTGCGGGTGACATCGACGCGGCGGCCGTGCGTACGGCCCCGGAAGCTGGAGTACGTGCCGTCGTGGAAGAAGGCGGCGGTCACTGTCTTGGCGAGGGCGGCCAGCGGGGCGGCGGCGAAATCGGCGTAGTAGCCCTGGGACTCCCCCGTGAGCGCGGTGTGCAGGGCATGGTGGAAGTCGTCGTTCCACTGGGCGTGCAGGCCCAGACCGCCCTCGGCACGGGGAGTGGTCGTGCGCGGGTCGCAGAGGTCGGACTCGGCGATGAGCGACAGAGGCCGTCCCAGCTCCGCCGACAGCGCGTCGACCGCCGCGGACAGCTCCTCCAGGAAGGTGAGCGCCCGGGTGTCGGCCAGGGCGTGCACCGCGTCGAGCCGCAGCCCGTCGATCCGGTAGTCCCGCAGCCAGGCGAGCGCGCTGCCCAGCAGATACGCGCGGACCTCGTCCGAACCGGGGGCGTCGAGATTGACGGCGGAACCCCACGGGGTGTGATGGGTGTCGGTGAAGTACGGGCCGAAAGCGGGCAGATGGTTGCCCGAGGGGCCGAGATGGTTGTGGACGACATCCAGGACGACCGCCAGATCCAGCCCGTGTGCCGCGTCGACGAAGCGCTTCAGCCCGGCCGGGCCGCCGTACGGTTCGTGGACGGCCCACGGCGACACCCCCTCGTACCCCCAGCCGTGCGTGCCGGGGAACGGGCAGACGGGCATCAGGGACACATGGGTGATGCCGAGCCCGGCCAGGTGGCCGAGGCGTTCGGCGGCGGCGTCGAAGGTGCCCGCCTCCGTGAACGTACCGATGTGCAGTTCGTACAGGACGGCGCCCGGCAGCCCGCGCCCCGCCCACACGGTGTTCCACGCGTACGCGTCGTGGTCGACGACGGCGCTCTCGCCGTCCGGTCCGTCCGGCTGGCGGCGCGAGCGCGGATCGGGGAGCACGGGGCCGCCGTCGAGGCGGAAACCGTAG